>CANHLD010000070.1 GCA_947461325.1 Comamonadaceae bacterium | reverse complement strand
TTTGACACCGGCTTTCTCGAGCTTGAAACGCAGGTCTTTGACCTTGTTTTCGTCTGAGTATGCGCCGAATTGAACAATAAAACGTTCACCTGTTTTTTCATTCGCTAAAGGCTTGGCGACAGCGGTATTCTCAGCAGGCGCAACAGGTGAAACAGGTGCTGGTTTGGTGTTGTCGGCGTTAGCGAGTTTGCTACTGGTCGATTTATTTTCTATGGATGGGTTAGCTTCATCCGCCACAGGCACTTCTTTAGAAAGAATTTTGCTGTCCTGCTGAACAAGTTGCTCGTTGCCGGACACGGCCTCGGACACGGAGGGTTGCGTCAATGCGGCTTTGTCAGGCACAGGTGCAAGAGGTGGCTGGCTTGACTTCACTGCGTCACGCTCTGGCATGTCGATGCGAATATCAGACGCTATATCTCTGGGTTTGGTATCAAAAACAATGGGAAATCCAACCACTGCAATGAAGACCAAAACCGTCGCACCTATCAATCTGTGCCGAGCCTGCTTGCGCAAACTGTCCATGCTTTGTGCATCATCATTGACAGATTCAGCGGAGGAAGTGGATTTGGTGCGGGACTTGAAAAAGGCCATGAGCAGGTTCAGGTGGGTAAATAAGCGGGTAAACGGCCATCAATGCCATGCTGCAAAACACCGCCAACAGTGAAGAACGAACCAAAAACCAGAATTCTATCAGTGGGGTCGGCGACTTCCATCGCCTGGGACAGCGCTTGTTGAGGTCCGGCAAACAGGCTGGCTTTGGAAGTGGATGGCGGTGAAAGTGATTGCCAAGCAGTTTGTAATTGCACAGCCGTAGCGGCACGAGGCGTCGGCAAATCACAGAAGTACCAACATTCGACCAAGGGCATCAAGCGTTTTAGCAAACCGGCAATATCCTTGTCCGCCATAGCGCCGAGCACCGCATGGGTTCGGGGGTAAAAACCCATGGCATCCAAGTTGTGCGCCAAGGCAGAAGCAGCGTGCGGGTTGTGCGCCACATCTAAAACAATGGCCGGTTGGCCCGGCAGTATTTGAAAACGTCCAGGCCATTGCACAGTCGATAAACCCGCGCGAATAGCCTGGGCGGTGACGGGCAGTTGTTGTCTCAATGCCTCCATCACAGCCAACACCCCTGCGGCGTTCAACATTTGATTGGCTCCGCGCAAGGCCGGGTAAGCCAAGCCACTGTAAGTGCGACCGCGCGAGCGCCAAGTCCACTGCTGTGTATCGCCGTTAAATTGCACGTCCTTGGTCACTTGCCACACATCCGCATTTAAACGGCTGGCATGCAACAACACCGATTTAGGCGGCGAAGGATCACTGATGACTACCGGTTTGTGGGGACGCATGATGCCGGCTTTTTCAAAACCGATGCTGTCCCTGTCTTTGCCCAGCAATTCCGTGTGGTCTAAATCGATGCTTGTGATCACAGCGCAATCGGTGTCTATGACATTAACCGCATCCAAACGTCCACCCAACCCAACTTCCAGAATAACCACATCCAAAGTTGCGCTGGCCAGACAACTGAATAGGGCCAAACTGGTGAACTCAAAATAACTCAGGGTGATATCGCCTCTGGCCGCCTCCACTTTTTCAAAATGCTTGATCAGTTCTTCAGCGGCGACGGCTTGACCCTGAAGACGGCAGCGCTCTTGAAAATACACCAGATGCGGTGAGGTGTACATCCCGGTTTTGTATCCAGATTGGCGGTAAACCGCTTCCAGCATGGCGCAAGTAGAGCCTTTTCCATTGGTGCCCGCCACGGTGATGACAGGGCAAGCAAACCGCAAGCCCATGGCGTGTGCCACTTTGGCCACGCGTTCCAGCCCTAAATCAATGGATTGCGGGTGTAAGTTTTCGCAATGATTTAACCAATTTTCTAGATTCATGCAAAGATTGTCACAGATTCAAAACAGCGCATCGTCAACCGCATGGTGAGCAGTACCGTTGAGTTAGATACCGCCACCGATCAAGGAGAAATGTATGAACAAATGGATACCGGCCTTTGGCCTCTTAGCTGTCTTTTTCAGTATCAGCGCGCAGGCGCAGGAAGTCGGACGCGTGATCTCTGCAGTTCCCATCATTCAACAAGTCGCGGTTCCCCGCCAAGTTTGCTCGCAGCAGCAAGTCACCACCCAGCCGAGCAAGTCAGGGGCGGGTGCCCTCATGGGCGCAATTGCGGGCGGCACCGTGGGGCATGCCATCGGACGAGATGGATTGGGCACTGCCATAGGCATGTTCGGCGGCGCCATCCTTGGCAACAAAATCGAAGGTTCACCCGATCCCGAAGTGAAAAACGTGCAAACCTGCAGTACCCAAAATTTCTATGAAAACCGCACGGTGGCCTACAACGTGACTTATGAATTTGCTGGCAAACAATATAACGTTCAAATGCCGCAAGACCCCGGCCCTACCGTTCGCTTGCAAATCACGCCCATGGTGTCCAGCAACCAAAACTACAACTATCCACCACCACCTGCAGCCGCCCCCGTTCCGCCACCAGGTTCTGCACCCCTGAGCTGGTAATTCAAGCACCTACATCTAGCCGCTGACACCAGCGGCATTTTTTTGGGCATGACCTAGAATCGCGCCTTTGTTCTTAATCGGTATCTTTCATGCGTAAAACCACAACCAAGTCAGATTCATCCAAAGCACCGCAACGCGTGGTACTGGCCTATTCGGGCGGTCTGGACACGTCGATCATCTTGAAATGGCTGCAGGACGAATACCACTGCGAAGTGGTGACCTTCACAGCCGATATCGGTCAAGGTGAAGAAATTGAACCCGCGCGTGCCAAGGCCATCAAAATGGGCATCAAGCCCTCCAATATTTTTATTGAAGATTTACGCGAAGAGTTTGTGCGCGATTTCGTCTTTCCCATGTTCCGAGCCAATGCGCTTTACGAAGGCGAGTATTTATTAGGCACCTCTATCGCTCGTCCCTTGATCGCCAAACGTCTGGTTGAAATTGCCCGCAAAACCAAAGCCGACGCCATCAGCCACGGTGCGACCGGCAAAGGCAATGACCAAGTACGTTTTGAGTTAGGCGCTTATGCATTGATGCCAAACGTGAAAATCATCGCACCTTGGCGCGAATGGGATTTGCTCTCACGCGAAAAACTCATGCGGTATGCAGACCAGCACGGCATACCGGTTGACGGTGCCAAGCGCAAAGGACCCGCACCTTATTCCATGGACGCCAATTTGCTGCACATCAGCTATGAAGGCGGTATTTTGGAAGACCCGAACTACGCGCCCGAAGACAGTATGTGGCGTTTGACGGTCAGCCCGGAGAAAGCACCGAACAAACCGCAAATCGTGGAGCTCACTTACAAACATGGCGACGTGGTGGCAATTGACGGGGTTCGCATGTCACCGGCCAAAGTGTTGACACACCTGAATACCATCGGCGGCAAACACGGCATCGGTCGCTTGGACAAAGTGGAAAACCGCTACGTCGGCATGAAGAGCCGGGGCTGCTATGAAACCCCGGGCGGTACGATTTTGTTGGCTGGTCACCGCGCCATTGAATCCATCACGCTCGACCGCGAAGTGCTGGCGCTGAAAGAAGACCTGATGCCGCGTTATGCGCGTCTGGTTTACAACGGTTATTGGTTCAGCCCTGAGCGTGAGTTGCTGCAAGGTTTGATCGATGCGTCGCAAGCCACAGCCAACGGCAAAGTGCGCTTGAAGCTTTACAAAGGCACCATCATGTGTGTGGGCCGTGAGAGCAAAACAGACAGCTTGTTTGACACACGCATCGCCACGTTTGACGATGACGGCGGCGCTTACAACCAGGCCGATGCTGGGGGCTTCATCAAACTGAATGCTTTGCGCATGCGCATTGCTGCCAATCTGAAAAACGAACGCGAAACCAAAGCCGCAGCCCGCAAAACCCCTGCCAAGAAAAAGGCCTGAACATGACAATCGAGCATATACAAGGCGTGAGCATCGCCACCAAGGCCAATGTATTTTTCGACGGCAAGTGCGTGAGTCACGCCATCGTCACGCCAAGCGGCGAGAAAAAATCGGTGGGCGTGGTGCTTCCCTCGCACCTGACATTCAACACCGCAGCACCTGAAATCATGGAATGTGTGGCAGGCGCCTGCGAATACAAACTGGCTGGAAGTGATATTTGGCAGCACAGCGCAGCGGGTGACAAATTCAGCGTGGGAGCCAACTCATCGTTTGAGATTAAAGTAGCTGAAAGCTACCACTACATTTGTCATTTCGGTTGAACGATTGAGTCAGTAAAAAAGCCACCCTAGGGTGGCTTTTTTTTGTCTGAAAAAATCACACGGCTATCAAACGGTGTTTGGCATCTTCAAACTCACGTTTGAATTGCGCAATCAAATCAGCGGTGCTTTGCACTTTGTCAATCACGCCAATGCCCTGACCGCAGCCCCAAATGTCTTTCCAAGCTTTGGTTTTATCGCCTGCAAAGTTCATTTTGCTGGGGTCGCTCTCAGGGAGATTGTCCGGATCCATGCCGGCATTGCGAATAGAAGGCGCCAAATAATTACCATGCACGCCAGTGAATAAATTGCTATAGACAATATCATCAGAGTTGCTATTGACGATGCATTGCTTGTACTCTTCGGCCGCACGCGCTTCGTCGGTGGCAATAAAGGCTGAGCCTATGTAGGCGAAATCAGCGCCCATTGCCAATGTCGCCAAAATAGCGCCACCATTGGCAATAGAGCCACTCAGTGCAAGTGGGCCGTCAAACCATTGCCGTATTTCCTGTATCAAAGCAAATGGGTTTTTCACACCTGCGTGTCCGCCAGCACCAGTGGCAACCGCAATCAATCCATCAGCGCCTTTTTCAATGGCTTTGTGCGCAAATTTATTGTTGATGATGTCATGCATCACCACACCGCCATAGCTGTGTGCGGCTTGATTGATCTCCTCGCGAGCACCCAGAGAAGTGATGATCAGCGGCACCTTGTATTTCACACACAAGGCCATGTCCTCTTCCAAACGTTCATTGCTTTTATGCACAATTTGATTGATGGCAAAAGGCGCGGCAGGTCGCTCTGGGTGTGCCCGGTTGTGCGCCGCCAGTGCTTCAGTGATTTCAGCCAACCACTCATCCAATTGTGAAAGAGGACGTGCATTCAAGGAGGGCATGGAGCCGACCACGCCGTTGATACATTGCGCGATCACCGTTTTGGGATTGCTGATGATGAACAGCGGAGAGGCAATGACAGGAAATGTCATTGTTGAAAAAATGGCTGGCAGTTTAGACATGGATGGAGACCCTAAAAGGTAAATAATTGATTCAATCAAGCAAAGGCTGGTTTTTAAAAAGCTTCCAACGCCATGGCCGTGACACTGTGCGCACCTTCCACAATGCCATCGCGAACTGAAGGTGCTTTGCTCAAAATGTGATCGGCGTAAAAACGCGCAGTCACCATCTTGGCTTGCATGAAAGCGGTGTCGGTGTCGCCTGCTGCCAAAGCATGGTGCGCGGCCACGTAGCTGCGAGCCAGTTGCCAACCAGACACCACGTTACCCGCCAACATCAAGTAAGGCACGCTGCCTGAATAGGCGGCATTCGGGTCGGTGGCGGCGGTATCAACGATGAAATTGACGACATCTAAAAATGCTTTGCGCGCTGCAGCCAGACGGTGCGCAATGGCTTTGGCATCGTCAGTAGACAACTTGAGCAACTCGGCTTCGGTTTTTTCCATTTGCGCGGCCAAGGCTTTAGGCGTTTGACCGCCATCGCGTGCGGTTTTGCGGCCTACCAAATCGTTGGCCTGAATGGCTGTGGTGCCTTCGTAAATCGTCAAAATTTTTGCGTCACGGTAGTACTGCGCAGCACCAGTTTCTTCGATAAATCCCATGCCACCGTGCACTTGCACACCCAGTGAAGTGACTTCCAAACTCATCTCGGTGCTAAAGCCTTTGACCAGCGGCACCATGTATTCGTAAACCGCGTTGTTTTGTTTGCGCGTGTCTGCATCGGTGTGGTGATGCGCCGCGTCATAGGCCGCAGCAGCCACACTGGCCATGGCACGGCAACCTTCTGTGTAAGCGCGCATGGTCATGAGCATGCGACGCACATCTGGGTGGTGAATGATCGGCGCTGAAGCTTTGATAGAGCCGTCCACCGGGCGGCTTTGCACGCGATCACGCGCATACTGCACGGCTTTTTGGTAAGCACGATCGGCCACCGCAATACCTTGCACGCCCACTGCGTAACGCGCGGCGTTCATCATGATGAACATGTATTCCAAGCCACGGTTTTCCTGTCCCACCAGGAAACCGGTGGCGCCGCCGTGGTCGCCATATTGCAGCACCGCTGTCGGGCTGGCTTTGATGCCCAGTTTGTGTTCGATGCTCACGCAATGCACGTCGTTGCGCGCGCCCAATGAGCCGTCTTTGTTGACCATGAATTTAGGTACAACAAACAAGCTGATGCCTTTGATGCCTTCGGGCGCACCGCTGACGCGCGCGAGCACCAAGTGCACGATGTTGTCGGCCATGTCGTGCTCACCATAGGTGATGTAAATCTTGGTGCCGAACACTTTGTAGGTGCCGTCGGCTTGCGGCTCAGCGCGCGAACGCACCAGCGACAAATCGGAACCGGCTTGCGGTTCGGTCAGGTTCATGGTGCCGGTCCATTCGCCGCTGACCAGTTTGTCCAGGTAAGTTGCTTTCAGTTCGTCGCTGCCTGCGGTCAACAAGGCTTCAATCGCGCCGTCGGTCAGCAAAGGACACAACGCAAAACTCAAGCTGGCCGCATTCAACATTTCCACGCAAGCCGCGCCTATGGTTTTGGGTAAGCCCTGACCGCCGCAATCGACCGGGTGTTGCAAGCCTTGCCAGCCGCCTTCGGAATATTGTTTGTAAGCCTGCTTGAAGCCGGGCGCGGTTGTCACATGACCGTCTTTCAAACTGGAGGGCTGTTTGTCGCTTTCCCAATTGAGCGGAGCCACCACGTCTTGATTGAAACGTGCACATTCTTCCAACACCGCTTGTGCGGTTTCCAGACCTGCATCTTCAAAGCCGGGCATGGCAGCAATGCGCTCGATACCAGCCAAATGCTGCATATTGAAAAGCATGTCTTTCACGGGTGCGGTGTAGCTCACAGTCAATCTCCAAAATCAGAATGGAAAAAAGGCACCGAACGGTGCCTTTACAAATAGGACTTAAAGGGCAGCAACCAGTTCGGGCACAGCCACGAACAAATCGGCCTCTAAGCCGTAGTCAGCGACACTGAAAATCGGGGCTTCCGGGTCTTTGTTGATAGCAACAATGACTTTGCTGTCTTTCATACCCGCCAAATGTTGGATGGCACCGCTGATACCGCAAGCCACATACAACTGAGGCGCGACGATCTTGCCGGTTTGACCCACCTGCCAGTCGTTGGGCGCATAGCCAGCGTCTACCGCTGCGCGGCTGGCACCCATGGCAGCGCCCAATTTGTCGGCCAATGGCGTGATGACTTCATTGAATTTTTCGGCGCTGCCCAAAGCCCGACCGCCAGACACAATCACTTTGGCTGCCGTTAATTCGGGGCGGTCGTTCTTGGCAATTTCGCTGCCCATGAACTGGCTCTTTGTGTCGGCTGTAACCGCAGTCACCGCTTCGACGGCAGCGCTGCCGCCGGTGGCTGCAGCGTCAAAACCGGTGGTTCGCACGGTGATGACTTTGGTGGCGTCAGTGGCTTGCACGGTCGCCATGGCGTTACCGGCGTAAATGGGGCGCTCGAAGGTGTCCGGGCTGTCCACGCGTGTGATGTCGCTGACTTGTGCCACATCCAGTTTGGCAGCCACGCGAGGCGCGATATTTTTACCGCTGGCAGTTGCCGCAAACAGTATGTGGCTGTAGCCGGAAGCCAAGGCCAACACTTGTGCGGCCATGTGCTCGGCCAGACCGTGGGCAAACACATCGGCTTCTGCGAGCAATACCTTGCTAACGCCACTGATTTGCGCTGCCGCCTGCGCTGCTGCGCCAGCGTCTTTGCCGGCCACCAATACGTGAACTTCACCGCCGCAGGCAATGGCCGCGGTCACGGTGTTCAACGTGGCAGGTTTGAGGCTGTGGTTATCGTGTTCTGCAATCACTAATGAGGCCATGTCAAATCACCTTCGCTTCGTTTTTGAGTTTGTCCACCAGCGCGGCCACATCGGCCACTTTGATACCGGCGCTGCGCTTGGGCGGTTCGCTGACTTTCAAAGTTTTGATGCGTGGTGTGACATCCACACCCAAGTCTTCGGGTTTGAAAATATCGATTTGTTTTTTCTTGGCCTTCATGATGTTGGGCAGCGTGACATAGCGCGGCTCGTTCAGGCGCAAATCGGTGGTGACAACCGCTGGGAGTGAAAGCTTCAAGGTTTCCAAACCGCCGTCAACTTCACGTGTCACATGCAGACTGCCGTCAAGCATTTCCACTTTGGAAGCGAATGTGGCTTGCGGCCAATCGGCCAGCGCAGCCAGCATTTGGCCGGTCTGGTTGCAATCGTCGTCAATCGCTTGCTTGCCCAAAATCACCATGCCGGGTTGTTCTTTGTCAGCTAGGGCTTTGAGCAGTTTGGCCACAGCCAAGGGTTGCAGTTCTTCGGAGGTTTCCACAAGAATGCCACGGTCTGCACCAATGGCCATGGCAGTGCGCAAGGTTTCTTGGCATTGGGTAACACCGCAGGAAATGACGATGACTTCTGTCAATATGCCTTTTTCTTTCAACCGAACCGCTTCTTCCACA
>CANHLD010000069.1 GCA_947461325.1 Comamonadaceae bacterium | reverse complement strand
GGCGCCGTCAGGCACGTGGATGTGTATGTCGGTCTTCTCGAACGAAGACGGCTTGATACCCAACGCCAACGCGCGACTACGCACCACGGTGCGTGCAGCCTCGACAGACTCTTTCATCACATCACCCAGTGAACCGGTACGCGTGATGGTGCCCTTGCCCGGCATCGTTGCGGCTTCGATGGTCAGCAAATCGCCGCCCACTTCGGTCCAAGCCAAACCCACCACTTGTCCCACTTGGTTTTGCTGTTCAGCGCGTCCGTAGGTGTATTTGCGCACGCTCAGGAAATCGTTCAGGTTCTCGGCGTTGACCTTAACCAAAGGCTTGAGCGACTTCAACAACAAGGCCTTGACCACCTTGCGACAGATCTTGGAAATTTCACGTTCCAGCGAACGCACACCAGCCTCGCGTGTGTAGTAACGCACGATATCGCGCACAGCCGATTCTTCGATTAGCAGTTCTTCTTCCTTGATGCCGTTGTTTTTCAACTGCTTGGGGATGAGGTAACGCAAAGCAATGTTGATTTTTTCATCCTCGGTGTAACCCGACAAGCGGATGACTTCCATGCGGTCGAGCAAAGCAGGTGGAATATTCATGGAGTTGGAGGTCGCCACAAACATGACATCGCTCAAATCGAAATCCACTTCAACATAGTGATCGTTGAAGGTGTTGTTTTGCTCGGGGTCTAGCACCTCAAGCAAAGCGCTAGATGGGTCACCCCTGAAGTCCGAGCCCAGCTTGTCAATTTCGTCCAGCAAGAACAAAGGATTGCGCGTGCTCACCTTGGTCAGGTTTTGCATGACCTTGCCCGGCAAGGCGCCGATGTAGGTGCGACGGTGACCACGTATTTCCGCCTCGTCGCGCATACCGCCCAAGGCCATGCGCACATACTTGCGCCCGGTGGCTTTGGCAATGGATTGACCAAGCGAAGTTTTACCCACGCCGGGTGGGCCGACCAGACACAAAATAGGCGCTTTTACCTTGTCCACGCGTTGCTGTACCGCCAAATATTCCAGGATGCGGTCTTTGACTTTTTCCAGACCGAAGTGGTCTTCGTTCAACACCGCTTCTGCATTCATCAAATCGTGTTTGATCTTGGTTTTTTTGCTCCACGGCAAATTCACCATGACATCAATGTAATTGCGCACCACCGTGGCCTCGGCCGACATGGGTGACATCAATTTCAATTTCTTCAATTCAGCTTCGGCTTTTTTACGCGCCTCGGTGGGCATGCGGGCAGCCTTGATTTTTTTCTCGATCTCTTCAATGTCGGCGCCCTCTTCGCCTTCACCTAGTTCTTTTTGAATGGCTTTGACTTGCTCGTTCAAGTAAAAATCGCGCTGGTTTTTTTCCATCTGGCGCTTAACGCGCCCGCGAATGCGCTTGTCCACATTCAATATGTCCACTTCACGCTCGAGTTGAGTGAACAAGTTTTCCAGACGCGCTTTGACTTCAGGTAAATCCAACACCGCTTGTTTGTTTTCCAACTTCAACGGCAAGTGGGCGGCGATGGTGTCAGCCAGTCGACCGGGATCGTCAATGCTGGCGATGGAAGTCAAAATCTCTGGCGGGATTTTTTTATTCAGCTTCACATACTGGTCAAACTGCTGCATGACCGCGCGTCTGAGGGCTTCTACTTCAGTATCGGCATCTGTAGACGCAGGCAGATTTACCGGGGTCAAATTACACACAAAGTGCAAAGGACCATCTTCAATGTGGTTGACTTTGGCGCGTTGCTGCCCCTCAACCAGCACCTTGACAGTGCCGTCCGGCAGTTTGAGCATTTGCAAAATGGTAGACACGCAACCGACCTGAAACATATCGCCGACGGCAGGTTCATCTTTGGCTGCAGTTTTTTGCGCTACCAACATGATGCTGCGGTCTGCGCCCATGGCGGTTTCCAGCGCTTTGATGCTCTTAGGTCTTCCCACAAACAAGGGGATGACCATGTGTGGAAACACCACCACGTCGCGCAAAGGCAACATCGGCAGGTCGATAGGCTCGGAGGGCAAATGGGTTTGTCCTGACATGGTCAAACTTCCAATCAAAAAAATGGGCTGGATACTGACCAGCCCGTTAGGGAAATCAAGCCTTTTTAGCGGCCTCTCGGTACACCAGCAACGGGGGTTTGTTTTCGTCAACAGTGGATTCCTCCACCACGACTTTTTCTACATTGCTGCTGTTTGGCAAATCAAACATGGTGTCAATCAGCGATTGTTCAATGATGGAACGCAATCCGCGTGCACCTGTTTTTCTGTCCAAAGCTTTTTTGGCAATGGCTTTCAACGCAGACGGGCGAATTTCAAGTTCAACACCTTCCATGGCAAATAACTTGCCGTATTGCTTGACCAAGGCATTTTTCGGCTCGGTCAAAATTTGTACCAGCGCGTCTTCACTCAATTCGCTGAGTGTCGTGACCACCGGCAAACGGCCAACCAACTCAGGGATCAAGCCGAACTTGATCAAATCTTCAGGCTCTACCTGGCCGAACATTTCGGTGAGGCTGCGCTCTTTTTTGGTCTTGACCACAGCGCTGAAACCGATGCCGGAACGCTCCGTGCGGTTTTCAATGACTTTTTCCAAGCCAGCGAACGCACCTCCGCAAATGAACAAAATATTGGTGGTGTCAACCTGCAAAAAATCCTGGTTAGGATGCTTGCGACCGCCTTGGGGAGGCACGCTGGCCATGGTGCCTTCGATCAGCTTGAGCAAGGCCTGTTGCACGCCTTCACCGGACACATCACGCGTGATAGACGGGTTGTCAGACTTGCGGGAAATCTTGTCGATTTCGTCGATGTAAACAATACCGCGTTGGGCGCGATCTACATCGTAATTACAGTTTTGCAGCAATTTTTGAATGATGTTTTCCACATCCTCGCCCACATAACCGGCTTCGGTCAGCGTGGTGGCGTCGGCCATGACAAACGGCACATTCAACATGCGCGCCAGCGTTTGCGCCAGCAAGGTCTTACCGGAACCGGTAGGGCCAATCAGCAAAATATTGCTTTTGGACAGCTCTACATCGTCTTTTTTAGAATCCTGTTTGTGCTGCAAACGCTTGTAATGGTTGTAGACCGCCACCGATAAAGCGCGTTTGGCAGGCTCTTGGCCGATGACATAGTTGTCTAGGTTGGTTTTGATTTCAATGGGAGTAGGCAGATCGCCGCGCCCTTCACGCACCGTGCTGGCAGGCAGTTCGTCGCGAATAATGTCATTGCATAAATCAATGCATTCATCGCAAATAAAGACAGATGGACCAGCAATCAGTTTTTTAACTTCATGCTGACTTTTGCCGCAAAAAGAGCAGTACAAAGTCTTTTCGCTGGTGGATCCTTTTTTTTCGGCCATTCAGTGCTTACCTGTGGATGATGGTCGAATGATACTCAAATCCGCAGCGCCTTCGGCGCAAGCGGTTTGGACGGGAATGGCGCAGTCTCGGATCAAGGGCGCTTAGCGATCACGTCATCCACCAGACCATACGCCTTGGCTTCTTCAGCAGTCAAATAATAGTCGCGCTCGGTGTCTTGTTCAATGCGTGACAAAGGTTGTCCCGTGGCCTCGGCCAGCATTTGGTTCAGTCGTTCACGGGTTTTGATAATTTCACGCGCAGCAATTTCGATTTCCGTGGCCTGACCTTGTGTGCCGCCCAGTGGTTGGTGAATCATGACCTTGGAGTTGGGCAGGCTGAATCGTTTGCCCTTGGCGCCGGCGGCCAACAAGAACGCACCCATGCTAGCGGCCATGCCGGTACACAGCGTAGAAACTTGGGGTTTGATGAAGTTCATGGTGTCAAAAATGGCCATGCCAGCGCTGACAGAACCGCCGGGTGAATTGATGTAGAGCGAAATATCCTTATCGGGGTTTTCGCTCTCTAAAAACAATAACTGGGCTACCACCAAATTGGCGGTGTGGTCGTTGACCGGACCCACCAAAAAAATGACACGCTCGCGCAGCAAGCGCGAGTAAATGTCATAAGCGCGCTCGCCGCGACCGCTTTGTTCGATGACGACCGGGACCATGCCCAAGGCCTGAATATCTAATGCACTCATGAAATTCTCCCGTTCAAGCTCACGCTTGTTGGCTCATTAATTCGTCGAAGCCCAGTTCTTTGTCTTTGTTTTTCACCAAGGACAAAACGTAGTTGGTGACATTGTTCTCAATCACAATAGCCTCGACCTCTGCCATGCGGCGGTTATCACTGTAGTACCAACGAATTACCTCAGCCGGTTTCTCATAGCTCGAGGCCAATTCCTCCACATGCGCCTTGATTTGTTCAGGAGTGGCTTGCAGATTGTGCATGCGCACGACCTCAGAGACCACCAATCCCATGCGTACACGCCGCTCGGCTTGTGGGCGAAACACTTCTTCGGGGATGGGTGCTTTGTCAGCATCCTTGATGCCGCGTTGCTTCAATTCTTCACGCGCGCCTTGCGTCATGCGGTCAAGTTCTGACTGAACAATCGAGTTGGGCAAATCCAACTCGGCGTTAGCCACCAAGACATCTAGTGCCGCTTGCTTATTGCGACCTAACAAACGGTGTTTGACTTCGCGCTCCAGATTTTTGCGGATGTCTGCGCGCAATGCCTCCACTGTGGCTTCAACCACGCCCAGTGATTTCGCAAGTTCGTCAGTCACTTCTGGCAAATGCGTAGCTTCGAGTTTCTTGAGCGTGACCATGAAGTCCGCCGTCTTGCCTGCGACTTCGCGGCCTTGGTAATCAGCCGGGAAATTCAGGGGGAAAGTTTTGCTTTCCCCCAATTTCATACCGACCACGGCTTCTTCGAATTCCTTGAGCATCTGGCCTTCACCGACCACAAATTGGAAATCGTCAGCACGTCCACCGTCAAAGGGTTCGCCGTCGATCTTGCCAATGAAGTCCACGGTCACGCGGTCATCGGTGGCAGCTGCTGCGTCCATAGAACGCTGCGCAAACGTTCTTTTTTGTTTGCGCAAAATTTCAACAGTTTTATCGATGGCCGCGTCTGTCACCTCAGACTTAAGGGTTTCCACTTCAACTTGGCTCAAATCTTTGACCACTACTTCTGGGTACACCTCAAAAATAGCGTCAAACGCCATTTCGGTTTCAGTGGTTTGTTCTTTTTCGCTGATGCGTGGCTGACCGGCAACCCTGAGTTTGGCTTCATTGGCGGCCAAGCTGAATGCTTCACCCACTTTGTCATTCATGACTTCATAGTGCACTGAATAACCATAGCGCTGTGCGACGATATTCATGGGGACTTTGCCGGGGCGAAAACCGTCAACCTTGACTTGACGAGCCAAACGCTTGAGTCGGGTATTGACTTCGTTTTGAATAACGGCGGTAGGCAACGTCAAAGTCATTTTGCGTTCCAACTTTTCCAGGGTTTCTACAGTAACGGCCATGAGGCTTCTCCAAAATGTATCAATAGGCGTTTGAAAATGAAAGCTTTGGTGCGCGGGGGGGGACTCGAACCCCCACACCATTTCTGGCGTCAGGACCTAAACCTGGTGCGTCTACCAATTTCGCCACCCGCGCGAGCCCAAAAAAAGCAAAAGGCGGTCTGCGCAAACAGACCGCCCGTTCAAAATCGGTCAAAGGATGATTCTAACTGGCTTCACCGAATGATTTTGAATTCACCGCTTAACCCTGAACCAAGCCGCGTACATGGCCGGTAAGGCCAGCAAAGTCAGCACGGTGGCAACGATCAAGCCGCCCATGATGGCCACGGCCATGGGCCCCCAGAACACACTGCGAGACAGCGGAATCATGGCCAAAACAGCTGCGGCTGCAGTCAGCACAATCGGGCGCAAACGGCGCACAGCGGACTCGACAATCGCGTCCCAGGCGGGAACGCCTTTGGCGCGGTCTTGCTCAATCTGGTCAATCAAAATCACTGAGTTACGCTGAATCATCCCCATGAGGGCGATCACGCCCAGCAAAGCGACAAAACCAAACGGCCGATCCAGCACTAGCAAAGACAAGGCAACCCCGGCAATACCCATTGGACCGGTCAGAAACACCAACATCGCGCGACTGAAACTTTGCAACTGAATCATCAACAGGGTGAAGGTGACGAACAGCATCAGCGGAATACCCGCTGCAATAGACGCTGAACCTTTAGAGCTTTCTTCAACGGCGCCAGCCACACTGATGGTGTAGGCGGGGAATCCGTTTTGTGCCCACTTCGCTTGCAATGCATTCAGCGCAGGCAACAATTGTTTGGTCACAGTCGCGCCTTGCAAGCCCTCGGTGATATCGCTTTGCGCTGTGATGGCGTATTCACGGTTTTCACGCCACATCACACCGGGCTCCCAATCAAAAACAGGCTTGGCTATTTGCAGCAAAGGAATCGCTTTACCTGAGTTGGTCGGCACATAAGCATTTGACAAGTCGGACATGGTCTGACGCTCGCTGACAGGTTGGCGCAAGACAATATCCACCAGTTTGTCACCCTCGCGGTATTGACCCACTGTATTTCCGCTGAGCAACACTCGCAATGATTGGGCGATGGACTGACTGCTGACACCTAATGCCCTTGCTTTGTCCTGGTCCACTTCAAAACGCACCACCTTCACAGCTTCATTCCAGTTGTCATTCACACCACGGGTGTTGCTGTTTTCACGCATCAATGCCTTGACTTCATCGGCACGCTGTCGCAACACCAGTGGATCGGGGCCGGCCACGCGAAACTGCACAGGAAATGGCACGGGTGGCCCGTTGGGCAATAACTTGATTCTTGCTCTGACCTCTGGGAACTCCGTGGCCATTAAAGCAGGCAATGCGATGCGTAGGCTCTCACGTGTGGAGAGGTCTTTGGGCATGACAATAAACTGGGAGACATTGCTTTGTGGAAACACTTGATCCAGCGGCAAGTAAAAACGCGGCACGCCTGAACCCACCCACAAACTCACTGATTCAACGCCATTCAATGCCAGCATTCTTTTTTCAATTTGTCGGCTGAGCGCTTCGTTAGCCGCCATGGACGTGCCTTCAGGGAACCATACATCCATCATGATTTCGGGACGGCTGGAGTCCGGGAAAAACTGCTGCTGCACTTTGCCCATGCCCACAATGCCCAATGCAAATGTCAGCAGCATGGCGCCAATGGTGAGCCAGCGGTGCTTGACGCACCAATTGACGGTGCGCCTAAAGCCGTTATAGAAAGTGGAGTCGAATAATTCTTGCGGCGCATCGCCACTGCGATGCGGTTTGACTTTCAATATCCAAGTGCCGAGCAGCGGCACAAAAAACACGGATACCCACCAACTCAGCAGCAACGCGATGACCGTGACCGCGAAAATCGCAAAAGTGTATTCACCGGTAGAAGATTTTGCCAAGCCGATCGGCAAAAATCCGGCAGCGGTGATCAAGGTGCCGGTCAACATCGGCATGGCTGTGACTTCATAAGCAAAGGTGGCTGCACGCACTTTGTCAAAGCCTTCCTCCAACTTTCGCACCATCATTTCAACCGCGATGATGGCATCGTCTACCAGCAATCCAAGAGAAATAATGAGTGAGCCGAGAGATATTTTGTGCAGTCCGATACCCCAGTAGTACATGGCCAAAAATGTCATGGAGAGCACAAGCGGAATGGTGATGCCCACCACCAAGCCAGGACGCATATCGACATACCAACCAAAGCGCCCGCCTTTGTGCCATCCTAGGGACACAAAACTCACTAACAGCACTATCACCACGGCTTCGATGAGAACGCCAATGAATTCCCCCACAGAGCGTGAAACGGCTTTGGGCTGGTTTTGTAAATTACTGAGCTTGACGCCAACAGGCAGTTCTGACTGCAATTTACCGACGGATTGCTCAAGTGATTTGCCCAACTGAATGATGTCCCCGCCTTTGGTCATCGACACCCCAATCGCGACCACTTGCTGCCCTTGAAAACGGACTTTCACATTGGGTGGATCCGAGTAGCCCCGAGTAATGGTTGCGATGTCAGCCAATCGAATATGCTGACCCGATGCACCCCGAATGCGAAATTCTTTTAACTGGGCAACGGCTTCGAGTTGACCGGCTACTCTGATTTGCACCACATCATTGGGGGTTTGCAAATTGCCAGCGCTTTCCACTGCGTTTTGCTGATTCAATTGGGCTAATACTGCATTCAAATCGAGTCCGAGTTGCACCAGTTTCTTTTGTGCAATTTCAATGAATATTTTTTCATCTTGCACGCCAAACAATTCCACCTTGGAGACATCTTTCACCCGCAATAATTTTTGCCTGACATCGTCTGCAATATCTTTGAGTTCGGTTTGATTGAAACCATCGGCCTGTAACGCGTAAATGACCCCATACACATCACCGAAGTCATCGTTGAAAAAAGGGCCTTGCACACCTATCGGTAAGGTGTGACGGATATCGCCTATTTTTTTTCTGACGGCATACCAAACATCAGCTACTTCATTGGGTTTGGAGTAGTCCTTGAGTTGAAAAATAATTTGCGACTCACCCGGCTTGGAGTAACTGCGGATCTTGTCTGCATATGGCGCTTCTTGCAGCGTGCGCTCGAGTTTGTCCGTGATCTGTTCAGCGACTTGCTGTGCAGTTGCGCCCGGCCAATAAGTTCTGACAACCATGGCGCGAAACGTGAAGGGCGGATCTTCGTCCTGCCCCAATTGAAAATAGGCAGCCACCCCCAGCAACAGCAACACAAGCATCAGGTAACGGGTGAAAGCGCGGTGATTGAGCGCCCACTCAGATAAATTAAAACCGCCTCCGGCGCCCTGTGGGTGACTCATGGCTGTGCACCTGCAGATTTAAAGTAAGTCACTTTTTGGCCGGGCGACAACACATGAATACCAGCTGTGACGACTTGCTGGC
>CANHLD010000068.1 GCA_947461325.1 Comamonadaceae bacterium | reverse complement strand
CGCCAGTGACAACGAAGTCAAAGAATTTTTAAGCAAATACGCCGGTACTTACCAGGAAGATCGGATGCGCTATGACTGGATGCTCGTGTTGGCGCAACGCCAGGAGTGGACACAATTCGAGCGCGAATTTGCGCTCTACCGCATGCACGACGACAAGGAAGTGGAGTGTTACGCCAGTTGGTTATCAAGTAGCCATAAGAAATTTGAAGGCACCGCAGCCCAAGAAGAATTCATTCGACAGACTTGGCTTTCAATGAAAAACAGCGATGAAGGCTGCACCTACGCGTTCGAACAACTGCTGCTGGCTAAGCGCGTGAACGCTTTGGATGCCTGGCGCAAAGCTCGCACCATGGTTGAGATCAACCGCAAACCTCCTGCACGCGATGCCTTGCACATGGTCTCGGGTCAAAGCATGGCCAAGCTGGACGAACTCATGTCAAACCCGACACGTTTTTTGCAACAGCGCGCCACGTCACTGGGTAAAGAGTCCGCTGAGTGGATGACCTTGGCCTTGGTCAAACTTGCGGCTACCGACCAAGCGGCTGCCATCAAGCAAATCAATAACAACAAAGCCGTCAAGTTGCTCAACACTGAACAATTGCAATGGGTGTGGGCGGTGATTGGTCGCCAATCAGCGATGGACTTTGACAACAAAGCCGTGGACTATTTCGAGTTGTCGGGCAGTGGCCAAGGCCTCACCGATGATTTGCTTGCTTGGAAAGTTCGCGCGGCTTTGAGAGCCGAAGGCAAATCGCGCTGGCCCATGGTGGAGGCAGCCATCAATGCCATGAGTCCGGCTGCACAAAAAGATCCGGCTTGGGTTTATTGGCGTGCCCGGGCACTGATCGCCAGACAACCCACCTCCACCACGGCCATGCCGCAAGCCTTGATGGCGCTGCAAAGCATTGCAGGCACGCAAGGCTTTTACGAGCAACTGGCGCTTGAAGAGCTTGGTCAAAAAATCAGCGCACCGCCACGCCCGGCTGCACCCACGGCAGCTGAAATGGAAGCGGCCAAAGCCAACCCCGGCTTACAACGTGCGCTGCATGCCATCCGCTTGGGCATTCGCGCGGAAGGTACCCGTGAATGGAATTACACAGCAGGTTTGGTTGATGCCCAAGGCAAACGCGGCCGCATGACCGACCGGGAAAAAAGCGCTGTGGCGCAATGGGCGTGTGAGCTTGAAATCTGGGACCGTTGCATCAGCAGCAGCGAGCGCATTCAGCAATTCGATGTGAACCACCGCTACCCCATGCCGTTCAGAGACGAAGTCTTGACCCGCACAAAAGACATCAATTTGGAAGCTGCTTTTGTTTATGGATTGATCAGGCAAGAGAGCCGCTTCATCATCAATGCCAAGTCCAGTGTCGGCGCCAGCGGCTTGATGCAAGTCATGCCGCGTACCGGCAAATGGACAGCCAAAAAATTGGGTATGAAAAACTTCCAGGCCGATCAACTGAATCAGCGTGAAACAAATATTGCTATCGGTACCGGTTATTTGAAATTGATTCTGGACAATTTCCAAGGCTCTATGCCCATGGCAGCGGCTGCCTACAACGCGGGTCCGAGTCGCCCGCGCAAATGGCGCAACGGCCCACAACTTGAAGGAGCGATCTGGGCTGAATGCATACCCTTCAATGAAACACGCGACTATGTGAAAAAGGTGATGAGCAACACCACCATGTATGCGGCGGTCATCAGCGGTGAGCCTCAATCTTTAAAGGCGCGCTTGGGCAAAGTAGGTCCACGCGACAAAAACGAAGCGCCTGAAGACAACGATCTGCCCTAAGTGGTTTCTTCTTGAGTCTGTTGAAGTGACCACATTTGCGCATAACGGCCATTGGCCGCCAGCAATTGCGCATGGGTGCCTCGCTCAATGACGTGCCCAAACTCAAGCACCACAATTTCATGCGCATCCACCACGGTGGATAAGCGGTGCGCGATCACCAAGGTGGTTTTGTTGAAGGCCGCTTCTCGCAGCTCGGCTTGAATCGCACGCTCGTTGCTGCTGTCCAGCGCGGAAGTGGCTTCATCAAAAATCAGTATGGATGGGTTTTTCAGCAGGGTACGCGCAATGGCCACTCTTTGTTTTTCGCCGCCTGACAATTTCAATCCGCGCTCACCCACCATGGTGTCATAGCCCGCCGGTGTGGATGCAATGAAATCGTGGATACGCGCTGATCTGGCGGCGTCTTCGACTTGCTCACGTGTAGCCTTGGTATTGCCATAGGCGATGTTGTAGTAGACCGTGTCGTTAAACAAAACAGTGTCTTGCGGCACGATGCCAATGGCGCGTCGCACACTGTCTTGGGTCAGTTGTCGCAACTCATGGCCGTCAATGCGGATAGTGCCTTGCTGTGCGTCGTAAAAGCGAAACAACAACCGCGCCAGCGTGGATTTACCGGAACCGGAGGGGCCGACCACAGCCACTGTTTTGCCGGCAGGTATGGTCAAACTGATGCCGTGCAAAATCGGCCGATCCGCTTCGTAAGCGAAATGCACATTCTCAAAGCGCACTTCAGGCGGCGTTTGCAAAGTCAATATTTGTGCTGCTTCGCTGTCAGCCACTTCCCGGTTTTTTTCCAGCAGCATGAACATGCGGTCTAAGTCGGTCAGGCTTTGTTTGATCTCGCGGTAAATCACACCCAAGAAATTCAACGGTATATAGAGTTGAATCATGAAGGCATTGATCATCACCAAGTCGCCCAGACTCATGCGCCCTTGCACCACACCTTCGGTTGCGCGCCACAACATGGCCACCAAGGCGACCGCAATGATGAGTTGCTGCCCGATGTTGAGCGCACTCAAAGAATTTTGGGCTTTGATGCGGGCACGCCGCAGTTTGTTCAGGTTCTCGTCATAACGCGAAGCTTCAAAAGCTTCGTTACCGAAATACTTCACCGTTTCATAGTTCAGCAGCGAGTCAATCGCACGCGTATGTGCGCTGGAATCAAATTCATTGACTTGTTTGCGAAACTGGGTGCGCCATTCGGTCACTGTGACAGTGAAATAAATATAAAGCGCCAAAGCCGTCAAAGTGATGATGGCATACCACTTGTCAAACTTCACGCCCAAAATACTCAGCACAAGCACCACTTCAATCAAGGTCGGCACGATGCTGTAGAGGGAATAAGCAATCAACGATTCAATGCCTCTGACGCCGCGCTCAATATCACGGCTCATGCCGCCGGTTTGCCGTTCCAGGTGAAAACGCAAGCTCAAATTGTGCAAATGCTCAAATGTTTGCAGCGCGATTTTGCGGGCTGCACCTTGGGTTGCCGCAGCGAACACCAGTTCGCGCAATTCAGTGAATCCAGAAACAGACAAGCGCAGCAAGCCGTAGCCGACCAGCAAAGCCAAGGGAACGATCAGCACCACCTGCACACCGGTTGGCTGGGGCGTCATGGCATCTATCAATTCCTTGAGCAACAAAGGCACACCGACGTTAGCCAATTTGGCGCCGACCATGAACGAGAGCGCCGCCATGACCCTCCATTTGTATTCCCAAAGGTACGGGAAAAGGCGTTTGAGCGTGACCCAATCAGAAGTGGGTGGCTGAATGGTCGCTTGGGAAGGCAAATCAGAAGAGGAAGCAGCGTGTTGACGCATAAAGCACAATACCAGTTAAACAACTACTTGGATTGTGCCTGTGACCGACACCAAAGATTCCCGCTACACAGTCAAAAGCCTGCCTAACGATGCCGAATTGGTACTCAAAGTCATTCCGATGCCGGCTGACTGCAACCAAAGTGGTGATATTTTTGGCGGTTGGGTCATGGCGCAGGTGGACTTGGCAGGCGCTGTTTTACCGGCCCGTTATGTGAACGGACGCATAGCGACCGTCGCAGTCAATGAATTTATTTTCAAGCAACCGGTCAAGGTAGGCGACATACTGAGTTTTTTCAGTTCGGTCACGCGCGTAGGCAACACCTCGATCACCGTCAAAGTAGAGGTGTTCGCAGAACGCTTCAGCATGCAAGGTGTTTATTTGAAAGTAACTGAGGCCAATCTGACTTATGTGGCTATCGATTCAAACGGCAAACCCAAACAGATTCAGCGCAGAGACAATTGATATTTTTTCACCTGAATACTCAGCCAGTCACGTAACTTATGCAAATGAGGGTTGTTTTGACTGCGGTGCGGCCAGACCAAATGGTATGCACCTGAATGTTGGGATTCAATCGGACAGGCAAGCACCAAGGCCTGCCGCTGTAACAAATCTTGTGCAATAGATCGACGGGTCAAGGCCAAGCCCATGCCCCTTTGTACAGCTTCGAGTAAATGTGTCGAGTCAGTGAAATGCAATGCGGCCACAGGTGCATCCATCTCCAAACCGGCGTGCATTAACCAACTGCTCCAACTCTCCCCTGCATGCAGCCAGGGCAATTTCCATAAATGGGTGAAAGTTGCGGAGGGTGTGCGACCTATCAAGGTTGGTGAACCCACGATTACCAATGAGTCATCCATCAATTTTTCAGACAGTACCTCTGGCCACTGGCCATGCCCGAAACGGATGGCGCAATCAATCCTGTTTCGCTCAAATTCAGTGAACGACAAGTTGGCATGCAAATGCAATTTCAAATCAGGATGGTTTTGACGAAAATCGTCCAACTTGGGCAACAACCAATGCATGGCAAAAGAAGGAAGCACAGACACGGTCAGTTCATTTTGCCGGTGCGATTGTTTTAATTGCGTGGAAGCCTGGCTAAGCTCATCGAGCGCCTGCCTGACTTGGTAAGCGTAGGTACGCCCGGCTTCGGTCAATTTCATTTGCCTTGTTTGCCTATGAAACAAGGAAACACCTAGGCTGTCTTCCAGTAATTTCAATTGATGACTGACAGCGCCATGCGTGAGATGCAGTTCCTTGGCAACAGAATTGACACGCTCAAGCCTGGCCATGGCCTCAAAAGCACGCAAACTGCTGAGTGAAGGAATGCGATCAATCATGTTAAAAAAACTCACCCTTTGAGCGAATAAATTTGATCATGCTCCATGTTTTTCATGGCGTCCAATCAAGTTCTTCATTTTTACCAAAGGAAACCGGCATGATTGTCAACGACATACACCATTTTTTAAAAGATTATTTTGATGTACTTCAAAACCAGAATATGGATTTGTTTGACCAGGTGTTTCACACAGACTGCGTTCTGTATTCCACGCAAAATGGTCAAACTGTTGTGCGTCCCTATCAGGTTTACCGGGACATGGTGCAAGGCAGAGCATCCCCTGAGTCAGTGAATGCGCCGCGTAATGACATGATTTTGATGGTGGATGTGCTGTCAGATGAAATGGCGCTTGCCAAAGTTCAATTGAGGCTGTTTGACAACATCATGCAAGACTATTTGAATCTGATGAAAATAGACGGCAAGTGGATCATCGTTGCCAAACATTTCACACGCCACGGCCCGGCCGCTTGATCAGTTGAAAACCGGCTTGCGCTTTTGCATGAAAGCGCTGAAGGCTTCCACCGCAGCCGGTTCTTTCAACATCCTTGAGAAAACAGCGGCCTCTTCATCCATTTGAGCTAACACAGCAGGTGTGCGTGCGGATGTCATCAGGCGCTTGGTTTCGACGAGGGAAGCCAAGGGTTTTTTTGCCATTTTTTGTGCTTGCTGTTGGGCATATGCATTGACCTCGGCCGGTGGCAATACCCGGCTAATCAGGCCTAACTCCAAGGCTACTTCGACCAAAAAAGGTTCACCCAAAAGCAAAGCCTCGGCAGCGCGTTGGTAGCCCATGAGCTGCACAGCCAGCAAACTTGATGCCGCTTCAGGACACAGCCCTAAGTTGACAAATGGCATGGAGAACGCTGCGTTGTCACCGGCATACACAAGGTCACAATGCAACAACATGGTGGTGCCTACACCGACCGCCGGGCCGCAAACCGAAGCGATCAAAGGTTTGGGGAACGTGGCAATACCGCGCAAAAAAAGCGACACCGGCGAATTGGCATTCGCTGGTGGTTGCTGCAAAAAATCCGCGATGTCATTGCCAGCGCTGAACACAGTCTCATGACCTTGTATCAACACCACGCGCACGTCTTTTTCATCAACTGCATTCGAGAGGGCAGTAGCTAATGCCGCATACATGTGAGCAGTCAAAGCGTTTTTCTTGTCCACCCGGTTGAGGGTCAAGGTCATCACGCCGTGCTCGAGGTTTTGCAATACAGAGGTCATGGAATTTCCAAAAACGTTTTGAAGGTATGTATTTATTCGACCCGAGTCCAAAATTGGGTTCGGTAAAAAATACCTAGATAGCCGCGCACTTGTAACCGCTTTCCGCCATCGATGGGCACCATTTTCACTTCATACACTTTGCCGTTGTTCGGGTCCAAGATGGTTCCCTTACCCGCCCAGGTGTAGTCTGTGTCCTTGCCTTCACGGGTTAGGTTACGGATGATTTCCATGCCAATGATTTTTTGGTCTTTGCGGTCATCGGTACATAAATCGCACACGGTTTTGGCTTTGGGGTCTTCCTTTAAGGCGCGACCAACGATGCCGCTGAGCACCCCATTGTTCTCGGTGATGCGAATTTCGCCTTTGGGTTGCTTGGTTTCGTCATCTATGGTGTGCCATAAGCCGACGGGGGTCATTTGCGCGCTTGCGCCAAGACTGATAAAAACAGCCAACAAACTGATGATTTTTTTCATGAGGGGGGTCTCCAAATAGGGGTGGTGTGAATGCCAAATCAAGAAAATACTTCTGCCGTGTCCATCAATACATCGCTGCCGGATCGTGCAGTCAACATCAAAGACGCGGTTTCGGGGAACAACCTGGAATAGTAAAAACGTGCGGTTTGAATTTTGGCTTTGTAAAACGGATCATTACTGCCTGCAGCTATTTTTTGGAATGCTACTTGCGCCATGCGAGCCCAAAAATAACCGAACACCAAATGACCGGTGACGCGCAGATAGTCCACTGAAGCTGCTCCAACTTCATCCGCATTGGACAAGGCTTTCATGCCGATTTCGCCTGTGAATGCCGTCATTTGCTGACCGAGTTTGGCCAGTGGTTGTAGGAACGGCACCATGTCCTCATTGTCAGTTTCCTCAGCTACCAACTGCGCAATCAATTTGCCAAATTTTTTCAGCGTGGCGCCTTGGTTACCCAACACTTTGCGGCCCAGCAAGTCCAAGCTTTGGATGGTGTTGGTGCCTTCGTAAATCATGTTGATACGGGCGTCGCGCACATATTGCTCCATGCCCCATTCGCTGATAAAGCCGTGGCCGCCCAAGACTTGCAAGCATGATGAAGTGGCGATCCAACCGTTATCGGTGATGAATGCTTTCACGATTGGAGTGAGCATGGCCACCATTTCTGCGGCGTCTTTGCGCACAGTTTCATCAGGGTGATTCAACTCTTGATCGATCAGCAAAGCGCAATACAAATTCAATGCCCGGCCACCTTCTGCATAGGCCTTGGCAGTGAGCAGCATTTTTCTCACATCCGGGTGCACCAAAATGCTGTCTGCCGGTTGTGAGGGGTTTTTAACACCAGACAAACTGCGCGATTGAATCCGTTCTTTGGCGTAGGCCAATGCGTTTTGGTATGCCACCTCGGTCAACCCCAATGACTGCATGCCCACACCAATACGGGCTGCATTCATCATGACGAACATGGCTGCCAAGCCTTTATGGGGTTGCCCCACCAAAGTGCCGACCGCGCCGTCGAGCACCATTTGACAAGTGGCGTTGCCGTGTATGCCCATTTTGTGCTCTAAGCCGCCGCAATAAATGCCGTTTCGGTCGCCCAATGTGCCATCGGGATGCACCGTGAATTTGGGCACCACAAACAAACTGATGCCTTTGCTGCCCACCGGTGCATCCGGCAGTCTGGCCAACACCAAATGCACGATGTTGCTGACAAAGTCATGTTCACCTGCACTGATGAAAATTTTATTGCCGGTGAGCTTGTAACTGCCATCGGCCTGCGGTTCGGCTTTGGTACGCAAGAGTCCTAAGTCAGTGCCGCAATGCGCCTCCGTCAAGCACATGGTGCCTGTCCATTCGCCATTGGTGAGTTTAGGCAGGTACAGTTGTTTTTGTTCTTCTGTGCCATGTGCATGAAGACATTCATAAGCACCATGGGTCAGACCCGGATACATGGTCCAGGCCTGATTGGCGCTATTGAGCATTTCGTAAAAACACTGGTTCACCACCAAAGGCAAGCCTTGACCGCCAAACGCCGGGTCGCAACTGAGTGCTGGCCATCCACCTTCAACATATTTTTCAAAGGCTTGTTTAAAACCCTCGGGTGTTTTTACTTCATGTGTCTGTGTATCGAGCGAACAGCCTTGCCTGTCGCCCACACCGTTAAGCGGTAACAAAACTTCGCTTGCAAATTTACCGCCCTCTTCCAAAATGGCAGCGATGGTGTCGCTGTCGAGTTCAGCATGTGCGGGAAGTTGGCTGAGTTGGGCGGGCACATCAAGCACTTCGTTCAAGACAAATTCCATGTCTCGCAATGGCGGGTTGTAAATAGGCATTTCAGTCTTTCAATGAGTTGGCGCCGTAGCGCTGAAGAATATGTTCAAAACCCTGTTTGGCGCGGTTCAAACTTTTTGAGGATTTCAAAAACCGCGCTTCGTAATGCAAAGCCAAAATCAATCCATGTATTTCAAAAGACATTTGTGTGGCATCTGTGTCGGTTGACAAGTGCTTTTCATCGCGTGCTTGAACAACCGCACGGTGCAATGCGGTCAGCCATGTTTTCACAGAACTGGCCAGTGCGTCGCGCACCGGACCTGGCCTGTCGTCAAACTCCGCCGCACCGCTTATGTATAAACATCCCGAGTCGATTTCCATGCTGGTGCGTGCCATCCAGTTGGTG
>CANHLD010000067.1 GCA_947461325.1 Comamonadaceae bacterium | reverse complement strand
GACGCCAGATCCACCATGTCAGCGCGTGAATAGTTTTGCGAGGTCAGTGCAATGATCAGCATCGGGCTTTCCGCCGGGTTGACTTTGCGGTAGGTAGGTCTTCCCGGCATACCGGTGGGCAACAAGGTTTGCGCCAGATTGATGGCGGCTTGTACATCACGCGCCGCGCCGTTGATATCACGCTCCAAATCGAATTGCAAGCTGATGCGGGTGCTGCCTTGCGACGAGGTAGACGTCATTTCATTCACACCGGCGATGCTGCCCAAGGCGCGTTCCAGTGGTGTGGCTACGGTCGTCGCCATGGTCTCGGGACTGGCGCCGGGCAAACTGGCCTGCACTGAAATAGCCGGGTAGTCCACCTGCGGCAACGGCGCCACCGGCAACAAGCGGTAAGACAACACACCGGCCAATGCCACACCTAAACTCAGCAGCGTGGTGGCTACAGGCCGGACAACAAACACCGCCGACAGATTCATGGTGTATCAATCGCCGAACGCGATGCTGCAAAGCGTTCCAGCATCAAATAAATCACCGGCGTGGTGAACAAGGTCAGCCATTGACTGAGGATCAAGCCGCCGACCAAAGTCACACCCAACGGATGCCGCAACTCGCTGCCTACCCCGGTGCCCAACATCAAAGGCAAGGCGCCGAGCAAAGCACACAAGGTGGTCATCAATATCGGCCGAAAACGCAGCAAACAGGCTTGCTCAATCGCTTGGCGCGGTGACAGCCCTTGACGGCGCTCGGCGTCGAGCGCGAAGTCAATCATCATGATGGCGTTTTTCTTGACGATGCCAATCAACAAAATAATGCCTATGACAGCGATCAAGCTGATGTCCAGACGTGCCAACCACAGCGCCAGCAACGCGCCCAAAGCAGCCGACGGCAGCGTAGACAAAATCGTCACTGGATGGATATAACTTTCATACAGCACACCGAGCACGATATACATCGTGACCACTGCTGCGAGCACCAGCCACAAACTGTGGGTCAGCGATGCTTGAAACGCCAGCGCCGCGCCTTCGAAGCGTGACTCTATGCTGTCGGGCACTTTGTCTTGCACACGCATTTGCTGCCAAGTCTGATCGATCGCGGCCACCGCCTCGCCCAATGAGGCTTTGTCAGCCGGTTGAAAAGACAAGGTCACCGCAGGGAACTGATTGACATGCACCTGACTGAGCAAAGCAGCGCGTTCTTCAATCGTCGCAACACTGCCAAGCGGCACTTGTGCGCCGCTGACAGAAGGCACGGTCAAGCGGGCCAATGCTTGCGGTCCCATACGTTCTTTGGCATTGACTTCAAGCACCACGCGATACTGGTTGCTTTGCGTAAAAATGGTGGACACCAAACGTTGACCGAAAGCGTTGTAGAGCGCGTTGTCTATGGCTGCGACGCTCACACCTAAACGACTTGCTGCGTCACGGTCTATGCGCACATAGGCCTGCAAACCTTGGTCCTGAAAATCACTGGCAACTTCCGCCAGAGCCGGATGTTGCCGCAGTTGCGCGAGCAGTCGTTGCGACCAAAGACCCAACGCTTCGTTGTCCGGGCCGCTGAGCAAAAAACGGTACTGGGTACGCGCCACCCGGTCTTCCAAACTCAGGTCTTGCAAAGGCTGCAAATAGATATGCATGCCGCTGATGCTGTCGGCTGATTGCGACAAGCGTTGCAGTATGTCAGCCAGCGACGCATCACGTTGCGACTTGGGCACCAGATTCAAGGTCATGCGCCCGGTGTTCAAGGTGGTGTTCGGACCATCGACACCGATAAATGAACTCAGGCTTTGCACCGCCGGGTCTTTGAGCAGCACCGCCGCCAGCGCTTGTTGACGTTCGGACATGGCAACAAACGAGGTTGACTGCGTGGCTTCAGTGATCACTTGCACCGCGCCTGTGTCTTGCACCGGGAAAAAGCCTTTGGGCATCCACACATACAAAGCCACGGTCATCATCACCGTCAAACCAAACACCGCCAAGGTTTGCAACGGCCTGTCCAGCACACGCTGCAAGCCTGCGGCGTAACGGTCTATGCACCACTGCAACCAAAGCGGTGTATGCAAACTTTGCGCTTTTGCATGGGTCACGGGGCGCAACACATACGCACACATCATCGGTGTGAGCGTGAGCGACACTACCGCGGAAATGAGAATGGCCACCGCCAGCGTGATGGCGAACTCGTGGAACAAACGCCCCACCACATCGCCCATGAACAACAGCGGTATCAACACCGCCACCAGCGAAAAGGTCAGCGAAATGATGGTGAAACCGATTTGTCTGGCACCTTCCAAGGCCGCTTGCAAAGGCCGCATAGGTTTGTTCGGGTCTTGCAAATAGCGTGCAATGTTTTCGATCATGACAATGGCGTCGTCCACCACAAAACCGGTGGCCACCGTCAAGGCCATCAAGGTCAGGTTGTTGATGGAAAACCCGGCTAAGTACATGACGCCGAATGTGCCGACCAGCGATAACGGTACAACCACCGCTGGAATCAAGGTAGCAGCCGCACTGCGTAAAAACAAAAAGATGACCATGACCACCAGCGCGATGGACAGCAGCAACTCAAACTGCACATCCCGCACCGATGCACGTATGGTGACGGTGCGGTCGGTCAGCACTTGCACTTTCACGCCCGGCGGCATGGCTTCGCGCAGCAAAGGCAGTTGCTGCTGTATGCGCTCGACTGTCTCAATCACATTCGCGCCGGGCTGGCGCTGTATGTTGACGATGATGGCCGGTTTGTCGTTCGCCCAGGCAGCCAGCCGGTTGTTTTCCGGGGCTTGCACGATGTCGGCCACGTCACCGAGTCGCAGCGGATTGCCTCTGACAAAAGCCAGCACCATGCGCTCGTACTCTTTGGGTGATCGAAGTTGGTCGTTGGCGTCCAAACTGGAAGCACGCGCCGCACCATCGACATTGCCTTTGGCCATGTTCACGTTGGACAAGTTGATGGCGTTGCGCACATCCTCTAACGACAAACCTGCTGCAGCCAAGGCTTGCGGATTCACCTGCACACGCACCGCAGGGCGTTGTCCACCGGCAATGCTGACCAGTCCCACGCCGCTGACTTGCGACAGTCGCATGGCCAAGCGGTTTTCCACCAGATCATGGATCAGCGTCATCGGCATGTCATCGGCGCTGACCGCCAGCGTCATGACGGGTGCATCCGCCGGATTGACCTTACTGTAGCCCGGCGGCATGGGCAAGTCCGTCGGCAAAAAATTGGCGCTGGCGTTGATCGCGGCCTGCACTTGTTGCTCGGCCACATCCAGTGGCAGCTTCAAAGAAAAACGCAAAGTGATGACTGAAGCACCGCCCGAACTGACCGAGGTCATCAACGCCAAGCCTGGCATTTGCCCGAACTGCCGCTCCAAGGGCGCAGTGACAGACGCGGTCATCACTTGGGGGCTGGCGCCCGGGTACAAGGTACTGACTTGTATCGTTGGGTAATCGACTTGCGGCAGAGAAGCTACTGGCAATAAACGGTAAGCCAAGGCACCGGTGAGCAACAAAGCCAACATCAACAGCGAAGTGGCAACCGGTCGCAGTATGAACAACCGCGACAGGTTCATGGCTTGGCGGCTTTCACCACCTCGACCTTGCTGCCTGAGCGCAAACGGTCAGCGCCGTCGGTGACCACGCTATCGCCTTCTTTCATCTCATCAGATTGAATCGCTTGCCTGTCGTCTTGCACAGCTAACAATTGCACCGCCACCGATTTGACGGTGCCATCCTCTTGCACCACCAACACAAAATTGCCTTGTGCACCCCGTTGCACCGAGGCCGTGGGCACGACCAACGTGTTTTTTAAAGTGTCTAGTTGCAACTCGATTTGTGCAAACTGGTTGGGGAACAACTGACCGTCGCGGTTGTCCAAAGCGGCCTTGAGTTTCAAGGTGCCAGTGGCCAGATCGATGGCGTTGTCGGTGGTGCTGACACGTCCTGCGGCCAGCTTTTGTTTGTGCTCTCTGTCCCAGGCTTGCACCGCCAATGTTTGACCGGACTTGAGTTTGCGCATGATCAGAGGCACATGCATTTCCGGCACCGCGAACACCACTGCCATCGGTTGGGTCTGAGTGATCGTGACCAATCCGTTGACGTCGCCAGCGCGCACCAGACTGCCCAACTCGGCCTGCTTCAAACCAAGGCGTCCGCTGATGGGCGCAGTCACACGCGTGTAGGACAACTGCAGACGTGCCGCGTCCACTTGCGCTTGATCGGCTTGCACCGTGCCTTGCAATTGCGACACCAGCGCAGATTGTGTTTCCACTTGCTGTCTTGCGATGGCGTCTTTTTTCAGCAAGTCTTGGTAACGCTGTAAATCGAGTTGCGCGTTCAACAGTTGCGCGTTGTCACGTGCCAACTGACCCAGCGCCTGGTTGAGTTGCGACTCGAAAGCACGCCCATCAATCTCGGCCAGCAATTGCCCGGCTTGTACCTGCTGTCCTTCGGTGAAACGCAAAGACTTTAAAACGCCGTCCACCTGTGAACGCACCACCGCCGTGTTCATGGCGGTCATGGTGCCCAGCGCCTGCACCGTGATTTGCATGTCCATGCGTTTGACTTGCGCGGTACTCACCGGCGTGGGCTTGCCGCCGCCGTCTCCCATGTCTTTGTTGCCGGGCCGACCTCCGCTGTATTTGGACTTATCGCCGGATTTGCCCTTGGTGTTGTCTGCGGCTTTGTCAGTGGCGTTGCTAGCGCCAAGCACATACTGTTGCCAAAGCGATTGCATATCTGCAAAGCGCCACATACCGACGCCCACCACAAGCACCAAAGCGGCCATGGATGCAAGGTGTTTGAAACGCAAAGATTGAATGAAAGACATGAGTCAGCAAGACCGTGATACAAAATGGATAAACATATTAACCCTGTCAGAATACCCGCGCGATCAAGGCGCACACCATGCTCAAGATGAGTGTGGTGGTGATGGGAATGAAAAACTCTTTGCCGAAAATCTTGAAACGAAAATCCCCGGGCAAACGACCAAAACCGAGTTTGTTCAACCAAGGCGACACACCTTGGATCAGCAAAAGCACCAAGAACACCACCACTACCCAGCGAATCATGTGTCAACCTATAAACGGTGCGATCTGTCGCCTTGCACAAAACCCACAGGCTCCCAAGGCTTATCCGCCCCCAGCGCCATCACTTTGAACAGTTCACCCATTTCATGGTCTTGGATCAACATCTGCGCCTGCTGACGATCCTCCACCGATGCATTCTCCAGCAAACCCAATAAACCGCTGTTGATCAGGAAATGCGCTTGGCTGGTATAGCCCAGACAATGCAACCCCGCATTCTGCGCGGCCAAGGCCATGGCGGTGAAATTCACATGCGCGGTGATGTCTTTGCGGCCGATGTCGCTCAAAGGATCAGCATCGCTTTGGTGGTCTTTGTGGCACATCAACGTGCCCATGTGTCTTTGCAAATGGTAGTACTCGTGTTCAGGAAAACCATAGTCCATGAAAAAAGCGACGCCGCTTTGAAAACGCTCGCCCAAGCTGTGCATGAAGGCTTGCGCTTGCGGATGGATTTCACACAGATAGTCATGCGGACCTTCTATTTCACATGGCGGCCTGAGGTCGGTGGGTTTGTCTAGCCAGACATAGCGTTGTTGGCTAGCGTCCCAGTTCACGCCGCGTTCATGCCAAACGCTATTGATTCTGTGCAGCAATTTGACAGGCATCGCATCTAACACCTCATTACCAACGACCACAGCATTGATTTGATCGGGCAATACATCCAGCCATTGCACTTTGTGCGCATGGGCTTTGAGTTTGTCAGCTTGTTGCTCTCGCAAATGCGCAGACACCTCGACGATGTCGTAGTGAGTGACGCTGTCGCCCAAGCTGTCTAACAATTGCAAAGCCAAACTGCCATCGCCCGCGCCGAACTCCATCACTGTTTTTAGATTGCAATGCTGCAAGGCTTCATCCACACTCCGCGCCAAAGCCAGGCCGAAAAACGGCGACACCAATGGCGCGGTCACAAAATCGCTGCCGCCTGACGGCATGCGACCCAGGGGTTGACTGCGGGCACTGTAATAACCGGCACCCGGCGCATACAGCGCCAACGCCATGAACCTGTCAAACGGCAGCCAACCTGATTCCGCCTTTAATCGCGCCTGTAGCAGGCGGTGCAGGTCTGTCGCTAAACTCACTGGCTGTTCATTCATTGCGCCCATTGTCCAACATGTCTTCTGCTGTTCATCCTGAGTCTGTGCCGACGGTGCTGGTCACCGGCGCGGGCAAACGCTTGGGCCGCGCTATCGCGCTGGGCCTGGCCGCAGCAGGCTGGCGGTTGGCCGTGCATTACCGAGAGTCGGTTGCCGATGCAGAGCAGACCGCCGCTGAATGCGCCGCTTTGTGCCCCGGCGCGCAATGCTTTGCTGCCGACTTGTCCGACGAAACACAAACCCGCGCTTTGCTGCACACTGTGGTTGAGCGCATGGGCCATGTGGATGCGGTGGTCAACAGCGCTGCCTTGTTTGAACACGACAGCGCCGAGAGTTTCAGCTACGACATGCTGCAAAAGCACATGGTGACCAATACCGCAGCTGCCATCATGCTGGCGCAACAACTCCATTCGCACGTGGGTGAGCGCGAAGCCAGCGGCGTGGTGGTCAATCTGCTGGACCAAAAATTGTGGAACCTCAACCCTGATTTTTTCAGCTACACCCTCAGCAAAGCCTCGCTGGAAACCGCCAACACGCTGCTGGCCAAAGCGCTGGCGCCGCAACTGCGCGTGGTCGGTGTGGCACCTGGCCTGACATTGACCAGCCACATGCTGAGCAATGAAAAATTTCAAGACCTGCACAAACTCTCACCGCTGGGCCGTTCTTCAACGGTTGAAGACGTGGTGGCCACCGTGCTTTTTGTGTTGAACAACCAGTCCATCACCGGCACCACCCTTTTGGTAGATGGCGGTCAACACCTGACACCTTTCGAGCGCGATTTTTCGCTGATGTGACATGAACACACCGCAACACGGCCACCGCACACTGTCGCTCTCGGGTTTGCGCTTCAAAGCCAACTTAGGCATATTGCCGCACGAGATTAACGCACCGCAACCCATTCAAGTCGATGCCGAACTCAATCTCGGTCCGCAAGACCTGTTGCCAAGCGACGACGACATCAGCAATGTGCTGGACTACCGCAAGTTCAGGCAAATCATCATCAACGAATGCACGGCCGAGCATGTGAATTTGCTCGAGACCCTGATCGGCAAGTTGTCGCACCGCTTGATGTTGTTGCCGGGCGTGATCGGCGTGCGGGTGAAAATAGCGAAGTTAGAAATTTTTGATGATTGTGAAGTGGCAATCCGCATGGAGGCAGGCCAATGGTGACAACAACCATAGAACGCGAAACCCAGAAACTGGAAAAACGGCTGTGCCGTCAGGTGGGTGAAGCGATTGTGCAATTCAACATGATCGAAGAAGGCGACAAGGTCATGGTGTGTGTGTCCGGCGGTAAGGACAGCTACAGCATGCTCGATATTTTGCTGAAAATGCAAATGCGCGCGCCGATTGATTTCGAGATCATCGCGGTCAATCTGGACCAAAAGCAACCCGGTTTTCCAGAGCATGTGCTGCCCGAATACCTCAAAAAAATCGGTGTGCCGTTTCGCATCGAAAACCAAGACACGTATTCCATCGTCAAGGAAAAGATCGCGCCGGGTAAAACCATGTGCAGCTTGTGCAGTCGTTTGCGCCGCGGCATTTTGTACCGCGTGGCCGATGAAATTGGCGCCACCAAAATCGCGCTGGGTCATCACCGTGACGATATTTTGCAAACGCTTTTTTTAAATATGTTCTTCGGCGGCCGTCTCAAAAGCATGCCGCCTAAGTTGATGAGCGACACCGGTCGGCACATCGTCATACGCCCGCTGGCTTTGGTAGCTGAGCGCGATCTGGTGCGCTGGGCTGCGCACCGCGAATTCCCCATCATTCCGTGCACGCTGTGCGGCAGCCAGGACGGTTTGCAGCGCCAGCAGGTCGGCGACATGCTGCGCGAATGGGAAAAGAAATACCCGGGGCGTTTAGACAATATGTTCAACGCTTTGCAGCACACCGTGCCCTCGCATTTGCTGGACGCCAAACTGTTTGACTTCAAAGGCATGAAAGCCACCGGCCTGCCGCAGGAAGACGGCGACATGGCGTTTGACCCCGAGACATTCAGCATGCCTACGCTGCCTGGCATTCAAACCATCACAGTTTAAAAATCACAAGACGAAAAAAAGCGGCCCGCAGGCCGCTTTTTTCATGCGCAAAGCGATCAATGCTTTTTATAAGCCACTACTTTTTGGTGTTGCTCGCCCAAGCCTTCGATACCCAATGACATGGTGTCACCGGCTTTCAAAAACACGGGCTTGGGCTTGCCGTTTTTCTTCATGCCCATGCCGACACCGGGAGGCGTACCGGTGGTGATCACGTCACCCGGCATCAAGGTCATGAATTCACTGACATAGCTCACCAGTTTGGCGACATTGAACACCATGGTTTTGGTGTTGCCGGTTTGCATGCGCACGCCGTTGACGTCCAGCCACATGCTCAAACGCTGGGGCTTAGGCACTTCGTCGCGTGTGACCAGCCAAGGTCCGATAGGACCGAAAGTATCGCAGCCCTTGCCCTTGTCCCAGGTCATGCCGCGCTCGAGTTGGTACTCGCGCTCAGACACATCGTTGATCGTGCAATAACCTGCCACATAGTCGAGTGCGCGTGCTTGCGACACATAGCTGGCACGTGTGCCGATGACCACGCCGAGTTCGACTTCCCAGTCTGATTTCACAGAATTTTTGGGCAACATAACGTCGTCGTTCGGACCTTGAATACAACTGGTGGCTTTCATGAACACCACGGGCTCTTTGGGCACCGGCAAATTGGATTCGGCCGCATGGTCAGCGTAGTTCAAACCGAT
>CANHLD010000066.1 GCA_947461325.1 Comamonadaceae bacterium | reverse complement strand
GACTGGCGAGTTGGGTTCATCAAACACCACATGGACAATGCCGTCATCACCCAAGCTGTATGTCAGAGTAGAAAAAGTCATGTTCATACTCTCTCGATGATGGTGGCAATGCCCATGCCGCCGCCGACACACAAGGTGATCAGGCCGCGTTTGAGTTGTCGGCGCTCCAACTCATCCAGCAAGGTGCCGACCAGCATCGCACCGGTTGCCCCCAACGGATGCCCCAAGGCGATGGCGCCGCCGTTCACGTTCACTTTTTCATGCGGCACATTCATCTCCAGCATGAAGCGCATAGGGACAGCTGCAAATGCTTCGTTCACTTCAAACAAATCGATGTCATCCACCGTCAAACCTGCTTTGGCCAAGGCTTTGCGGGACGCTGGCATGGGGCCTGTCAACATGATGGTCGGGTCAGCGCCGGAGAGTGCAGTCGCAACAATGCGCCCGCGTGGTGTCAAACCCAAAGCTTTGCCTTTGGCTTCGCTGCCGATCAACACAGCTGCAGCACCATCCACAATGCCGGAAGAGTTGCCAGCGGTGTGCACATGATCAATGCGCTCGACATGCGGGTACCTTGACAAAGCCACCGCATCAAACCCCATTTTTCCCATGTCTGCAAAGCTGGTTTTTAAACCGGCCAATCCCTCCATGGTGGTACGCGGTTTGATGAACTCGTCGCGCTCGAGTACCGCGATGCCGATCTCATCCAGCACGGGAATGACAGAGCGGTCAAAACGCCCGTCGGCTTGTGCGGCAGCTGCGCGTTGTTGCGATGTGAGAGCAAAACGGTCAACGTCTTCTCTGCTCCAGCCGGACATGGTGGCAATCAAATCAGCACCAATGCCTTGCGGCGTGAAACCGGTAGCGGCATTGGTCGCCGGGTCTTGCGCCCAAGCCCCGCCGTCAGAGCCCATGGCCACGCGTGACATGCTTTCAACACCACCGGCAACCACCAAGTCTTCCCAACCACTGGCGACTTTTTGCGCTCCCAAATTGACAGCTTCAAGCCCTGAGGCACAAAAACGGTTGATTTGCACACCACTGACTTGAACATCCCAACCGGCTTTAAGCAATGCGGTTTTAGGCAATACAGAGCCTTGTTCACCCACTGGGCTGACGCAACCCATCACCACATCATCCACCTCGGCTGTGTCAAAACCATGCCGCGCTTGCAATTGATTGAGCAATCCCCCGAGCAAATCTACCGGTTTGATGGCGTGCAAACTGCCGTCTTTTTTACCTTTACCGCGCGGCGTTCTGATGGCATCAAATATCATGGCATGCGTCATGGTTCTCTCCTTAAGTGTGTGCAAGTACAGGGGGTAATACTTGATTGACATGCAGTTTATCTGCAACCTAAACTAAGCCGTATACCCGAGCACAAATAACCTGTTTTATTTTTCATTGATCTAATCACTGCCGCATGTCATACCAATCCATTTTCCGGTCCAACTTGTTCACCGAGCAAGTGATCATTGTCACGGGTGGCGGCTCTGGTATCGGCAGATGTACGGCCCACGAGTTATCGTCCTTGGGCGCAAAGCTTGCGCTGGTAGGCAGAAAAATAGACAAGCTTCAAGCCGTTGCAGCTGAAATTGCAGATGCCGGTGGCGTGGCTTCTGTGCATGTGTGCGACATTCGCGAAGAAGAAATGGTCTCGCAAACCATCTCAGACATATTGAAAACCCACGGCCGCATAGATGGACTGGTCAACAATGCCGGTGGTCAATTCCCTTCAGCGCTTTCACAAATCAAAGCCAAAGGATGGGATGCTGTGGTTCGCAACAACCTCACCGGCGGTTTTTTAATGGCGCGCGAGTGCTACAACCAATGGATGCAGCAACACGGTGGCGCGATTGTCAATGTGATTGCCGATATATGGATGGGCATGCCAGGCATGGGGCATTCGGGCGCAGCGCGTGCCGGCATGCTCAATTTCACTGAAACGGCCGCACTCGAATGGGGGCCGGTGCGATCCAATGCGGTCGCACCCGGATGGATAGCCTCCAGCGGCATGGACAACTACCCGCCCGAAATGACCGCCATGATTCAAAACATGCACAAGTTGGTACCTTTGCAACGCATAGGTACCGAGAGTGAGGTTGCTGCTGCGATTGTGTTTTTACTATCGCCTGCCGCGGCATTCATCTCGGGTGCATGTTTGCGAATTGATGGTGGCGCACCCAACGCCAAACGTATCTGGCCTCAAGTTGGCAGCGGCAGCAGTAACCAGGCATACAACGGATTTCATTTGGCGCAAACGCCCAAAGTACTTGACAAAGGCAAGCCATGACTCAGGCCTTGACTGCGCGTGAATACCAACTGGATTTGATTGAACAATTGCGCGCCATCGAAGCGCGAACGCGTGAGCGCAGCGCCCAGGCAGCACCTTTGTTTGCGAAACGAGGTCAGCTCTTACCCCGTGAACGTGTCGCCCGTTTGATAGACCCGGGCACGCCCTTTCTCGAACTGTCCACGCTCGCCGGTTGGTTACAAGACTCGCCGGATGAATCTGTATCTGTGCCCGGCGGTGGTGCCATTGTGGGCATCGCCATGGTGTCTGGCACGCGCGTCATGTTGGTAGCGGATGATGCTGGCATTGATGCCGGTGCTTTGCAGCCGCAAGGCATTGAAAAATTTCAGCGGGCGCAAGCCATTGCTTTGCAAAACAAACTGCCTTTTGTGCATCTGGTTGAATCCGCTGGGGCCAATTTATTGAAATACCGGGTCGAGCAATTTGTCTTGGGCGGTGGCAATTTTTATGGTTTGGCGCGTTTGTCTGCTGCCGGTATTCCGGTGCTGGCTGTGGTTCATGGCCCATCCACCGCAGGCGGTGCCTACATGACAGGCTTGTCAGATCAAGTCATCATGGTGCGCGGCAGAGGTCGTGCTTTTCTGGCGGGTCCCCCATTGCTAAAAGCAGCCACAGGTGAAATTGCAGATGATGAAAGCCTGGGCGGCGCCCATGTACATGCCACCGTTTCAGGGTTGGCAGAGTATGTGGCTGAAGATGATGCCCATGCCATTGGCATGGCGCGCCAAGTCATTGAGCGCTGGGGATGGCAATCCTCTCAATCAGCTTGGCCGCATGCATCAGCGCCGACATTAGCTGCAGAGGGTTTGCTGGATTTTTTTTCTGCTGACAGCAAACGGCCCGTTGACATGCACGGAGTTATCAAACACCTGGTGGACGGTTCAGAGTTTTTGGCCTTCCAACCGGACTACGGCCCGGCTTCGGTGTGTGTGCATGCCAGCATTGAAGGTCAGCGTGTAGGCATCATCACCAACAACGGTCCTCTTGATCCCGCAGGCAGCAACAAGATCACCCACTTCATTCAGTCGTGCGATCAAATCGGTTTGCCACTCATCTGGTTGCACAACACCACAGGTTTCATGGTCGGGCGAGAAGCCGAGCATGCAGGCATGATCAAGCACGGATCCAAACAAATCCAAGCACTCTCCAATGCCCGCGTGCCCCAAATCACGGTGCTGTGCGGCGCATCCTTCGGAGCAGGTCACTACGGCATGTGCGGCCGCGCATTCGGTCCGCGTTTTGTGTTCAGTTGGCCTAATGCACGCACCGCAGTGATGGGACCGCAGCAAGCTGCCGACACCATGGGCATCGTCATGGACGATGCAGCGCAACGCAAAGGCGTACCGGTGAATGCAGAAAAACGTGACGCTATCAAGCAAAATATTGTCCAAACTTTCGAGCGGCAAATGAGTGCGTTTTACACATCAGGTTTACTGCTTGACGATGGTGTCATCGATCCACGTGACACGCGCCGTGTGCTGGCCTTGACGCTCACCCTGTGTCGCGAAGCCGATCATCGTCAATTACGCCCCATGCAGTACGGCGTCTCCCGCGCTTAACCCCTCTTCTCTGGAGCCCCACACATGCAACTCACCCATGAGCACGAAGAACTCAAACGTAATCTCAAACGTTTTATCGAGGATGAAATCAACCCTCACGTTGACGAATGGGAAGCCGCCGAAATGTTTCCTGCGCATGAGGTATTCGGCAAGCTCGGCGCACTCGGTTACTTGGGATTGACCAAACCCGAAGCCTATGGCGGCAGTGGCCTCGATTATTCATACAGCATCATCATGGCGGAAGCCCTCGGACATATCAGTTGCGGCGCGTTACCTATGGCAATTGGTGTGCAAACGGACATGGCCACGCCTGCGTTAGCACGTTTTGGCAGCCAGGCCTTGTGTGAAGAATTCCTGGCACCTGCCATCAGCGGCAAAGCCGTGGCATGCATCGGCGTGTCTGAACCTCATGCAGGCTCAGATGTGTCAGCTATCAAAACCACCGCACGCAAAGACGGGGATGACTACATCATCAACGGCGGCAAGATGTGGATCACCAACAGCTTACAAGCAGATTGGATGTGTGTGCTGGTCAACACCAGTGAGGGCGCGGCTCACAAAAACAAAAGTCTGATCGTCGTGCCGATGAACACACCCGGTGTCACACGCGCAAAAAAAATTCGCAAGATCGGCATGATGGCCAGCGACACCGGCTTGATTCATTTTGACGATGTGCGTGTACCGCAACGCAACCGCATCGGCGAAGAAGGCATGGGCTTCACATACCAGATGATGCAGTTTCAAGAAGAACGCTTGTGGGCTGCAGCCAATGCCATACAAGGGCTCACCAACTGCATTGAACAAACCATTGCCTACACGCGTGAACGCCAAGCATTCGGCAAGTCGGTGCTTGATAACCAAGTGGTGCATTTCACTTTGGCTGAATTGAAAACCGAAGTCGAAAGCCTGCGCGCCCTTACCTACCTCGCCACGCAGCAATACATTGAGGGCAAAGATGTCACTGAATGGGCATCCATGGCAAAGCTCAAGGCCGGACGTTTATTGCGTAGCGTACCTGATGGTTGTTTGCAGTATTGGGGTGGCATGGGCTATACCTGGGACAACCCGGTGTCGCGCCTGTACCGCGACGGCCGATTGGCTTCCATCGGCGGCGGCGCGGATGAAGTGATGCTGGGCATCATCAGCAAATACATGCACACGCTTCCCCTCAAACAGTAAATTTATTCATCACTGCATTTGCTGTTTTAAATGCGCCTATCTGGAGATCGATTCATGCTGCGAATAGAAATGCACCAAACACATTGGGTTATATGGCTGGATGCGCCACATACGAGAAATGCCTTGAGTATTGAAATGGTTCAGGCCATGAAAGATGCTTTGCAGCACGTGAGCCTGCATCCACAATTGCGGGCGTTGGTTTTGCGCGGTGCCAATGGCCATTTTTGCTCGGGTGGTGACTTTGCCAGCTTCAAAGAGTTGATGGCCACACCAGCGCCGGAAATAGGACCTGACCAGGTTGCGATTTACAACCGTGATTTCGGTCGCTTGTTGCAAATTTTGAAAAATTGTGAAGTCATGACGGTCGCCTTGGTACAAGGCTATGCCGTAGGCGGTGGCTGCGGATTGGCAGCCACTTGCGATCTGGTCATCGCAGATGACACGGCGGTCATGTCAACACCCGAGGTGAGCCTAGGTTTGCCACCTGCCCAAATTGCGCCGTTCATCCAACAACGCTTGGGACATGTCAAAGCCATGCAAATGATGCTGAGCACCCGCAAAATCAAAATACAAGAAGCCCTGCAAATCGGATTGGTGGATGAACACGTCAGCGATGTCGAGGCTGCCCTGGCCACTTGGCAGCAGCATTGGAACAAGGCTGAGCCTGCCGCTTTGCGGGCCACCATACAAATACTGCGCAAAGGCACGACCAAAGCAGAGCTCGGTGATATTTTGGATTTCGCGTCGCTTCAATTTGCCAACAGCCTGAGAAGCGGAACCACGCAAGAGGGTATGCAAGCCCGTGTAGAAAAACGCTTACCCAGCTGGGCGTTGGACTAAATATGCCCTTGACCCGCATACACACGCTGCTGATTGCCAACAGGGGCGAAATAGTCAGCCGCGTAGCGCGCACTGCGCGTGAAATGGGCATACGATCAATCGCAGTTTTTTCAGACGCGGATGCTGGCGCCCCTTTTTTACAGAGTTGCGACCTGTCCATCTGCATAGGCGGAGAACGCCCGGCAGACAGTTATTTATCTGTTGAAAAAATATTGAAGGCGGCGCTGCAAAGCGGCGCACAAGCCATTCATCCGGGCTATGGTTTCCTATCCGAGAACGCCGAATTTGCGCAAGCAGTCATCTCGGCCGGGCTGGTCTGGGTGGGGCCGCCACCCGAGGCGATGCGTGCCATGGGAGACAAAGCGCAATCACGTCAATACATGCAGCAAGCAGGCGTGCCGGTGTTGCCCGGCAGCGCACATGCAAGCACCGATTTATCAGCCTTGGCTGCCGAGGCGTTGACACTGGGTTTTCCGCTCATGGTCAAAGCCAGTGCAGGCGGCGGTGGACGAGGCATGCGCTTGGTGCTTGACGAACACGGCTTACCCTCTGCTTTACAAAGTGCGTTCAACGAAGCACTGGCCGCATTTGGTGATGGACGTTTGCTTTTAGAGCGTGCATTGCTGTCGCCGCGTCATGTGGAAGTGCAGTTGCTGGCAGATTCGCATGGCCATGTGATTCATTTGGGCGAGCGAGATTGCACTGTGCAGCGGCGTCATCAAAAACTTATTGAAGAAGCGCCCTCGCCTGCTGTCAATCCTGCATTGCGTCGCAGGCTGGGTGATGCAGCGGCCAAGGTTGCCAGTGCGGTTCAATACGTCGGAGCCGGCACTGTCGAGTTTTTGCTGGACACCGAACCCGGTCAAGAACACACGTTTTATTTCATGGAAATGAATACACGCTTGCAAGTTGAGCACCCGGTGACCGAGGCTTTGGTCAGCGAAGATTTGGTGGCTTGGCAATTGCGTATCGCCATGGGTGAACACCTGTCTCTGCAACAAGAAGACATGGTGCAACGGTTTGAGTCCGGCGGACATGCAATCGAAGTTCGCTTGTGCGCAGAGGACACATCACAACAACACATGCCACAAAGCGGGACTTTGCTTTTCTGGCAGCAGCCCACAGGTTTGCGTTGTGATACAGCTTTGGCTTCTGGCATGACAATCAGCCCGTTTTATGACTCCATGATGGGTAAATTGATAGCTCATGCCCACACACGCGACTTGGCAATCACCCAACTGGCTGACGGCTTGGACCGGACAGTGTGTTTAGGTCTTCAGACCAACCGTGGCTTTTTGGCTCAGACATTGCGCAGCGAGGTTTTCGGCAACGGTCACTTCAGTACTGCGGTTTTAGAACATGACTTGCATGCATTAACTCAGGCAGCGCCCAGTTCTGGCCTACATGCCTTGGCAGCTGTGCTGGTGGCATCCTTACCGCGTCATTCATCAAATATGCCAAGTGACGGCTGGTGGAATTGGCGCAGCAACAATCACCTGTCCATGCAAGTGCCTGTTCGTTCAAATGAACAATTGCGCTTGTGGCAAGTGACATACCAAGACGGGATTTGGAACGCGAGTTTCGACAATACAACTCACTGTATTGCCGATCTCAAGGCGAGCTACTGCAACGAGGAAGCAAAAGCTGTGCTGCTCAACACCCGGGCGAATGGTTCAAGCAACGGCCAATTGACCGCCCTGTTAGATGGGCAACCTATGTCGTTTTCATTTGCCTGGTCATCCGATGGTCTGTGGTTACAACACAGAGATGAACAATTGTTTGTACAAGATGAACGCTATCGCCCCGCCGGTTCTGCTCAGACAGAAAAAGACAAAGAGATTCTGGCGCCTATGCATGGCCGCGTTGTGCGCTTGCATGTGGCCAGTGGCGAAGCAGTGATTGCCGGACAGTTGGTGCTGGTTTTGGAGGCGATGAAAATGGAACACCATTTACATGCGCCTTGTGATGGCGTGATTGACCAAGTGCTGGTTAGCGAAAACATGCAAGTAGCCCAGCGTCAGTTATTGATTCGCTTGGTCTAGTGATTTTGAAGACATGCGGAGGTCGACCCAAATAATTGGAGTCTGACCCCAATTAAATAATCAGTCCAGCTTGTAATAGTCTGAGATGATTTTCCATTTACCGTCTTGAATTTGTGACAAGCGCGAACGGTTGGAGCTCAAATGCTGGGTCGGCGAAAACTTACCTTCTGGTCCGCCAAAAATATCTGAAGGCAGCGTCATGCTGTCCATCACTTTGATGAAACTGTCCGTGGTCAGGTTAGGGCCAGTTTTTTGAGCTCCGCGAATAAACGCATCCACAATGATGTAACCGTAAACAGAGAATACGGTCGGGTCATCGCCAAATTTAGTTTTGTATTTGTTAGCCCAAAACGCAATGGGTTTGGAGGCTTCATCCAGATAGGGGTGCGGCACAGTCATAGTGGCATACATGCCGTCCATGGCCTTGCCACCCAGTTTGTGAATCAAATCGGTATAGGCTGCGCTTGATCCGATGAACAACGGATTAAAACCGGTTTTACGAGATTCGGCGATGGTTCCGACAGTCTCACGAATAATGGTGCCCAACACCACCAATTCACAACCGGCAGATTTCATACGCGCGACTTGCGAGGAAAAATCTGTCGCTCCGCGTTTATACGAAGTCTTCTCGGTGAAATCCATATTGACGGTCTTTAATCCAGCCTCTGCACCCCGCAACACTTCCAAACCAAATTCATCATCCTGATGAATGGCACACACTTTGGTGAGCTTTTTCTCTTTCACCAAGCTCGGTACAGCTGCTCGCATTTGATCGAAATAAGTGGCAAAAGCCGCGTACTTCAATTTGTTAAAGGGCTCGTACATTTCACGCGCTGCTGTCACGGGCAAAAAATTGATGATATTTTTTTCAAACTGAACCGGCATGGCAGCATTGTTTTGAGCAGTACCGATGTGAGCAGCCATGATGAAAATTTTGTCCTGGTTCACCAGTTTTTGAGCAGCAAGCACAGCGCGCTTGGGGTCATACCCTGAGT
>CANHLD010000065.1 GCA_947461325.1 Comamonadaceae bacterium | reverse complement strand
TTGAAATTCCTGCGGCTTTGGTGCATGAACATGGGTTGACCTCCATCACCAATTTGATTGTGCGCAGACGGTATGGCGAAGGCCGCGTGATCGCTTTGAACGCCCACGGTGACGTGGTGCCACCCGGTGAGGGTTGGACGCACGATCCCTACGGCGCAGAGATTGAAGATGGCAAGTTGTATGGCCGTGCATCAGCGGTCAGCAAATGCGACTTCTCCACCTTCACGTTTGCGGTCCGAGCGCTTGAAGCAGTCGCCAAACCTGCCCAAGGTTCGGTGGAGTTGCATTTCACTTATGACGAAGAATTCGGCGGCGAACTGGGGCCAGGTTGGTTGCTTGCCAATGGACATACCAAACCTGATTTGATGATGGCCGCCGGTTTCAGCTACCAAGTGGTCACCGCGCACAACGGTTGCTTGCAAATGGAAGTCACCGTGCACGGACGCATGGCGCATGCGGCCATTCCCGACAGCGGTGTTGATGCGTTGCAAGGCGCGGTGGCTTTGCTCAACGCTTTGTACGCGCAAAACAAGCTGTATAAAAACATATGCTCTGAAGTGGAAGGCATTACCCACCCGTATTTGAATGTCGGCATGATCGAGGGCGGCACCAACACCAATGTGATTCCGGGAAAAGTGATTTTCAAACTCGACAGGCGCATGATTCCCGAGGAAAACCCGGCGCAAGTGGAAACCAGTATTCGCGAGGTGTTAGCCAAAGCGGTCAGCGACTACAACGCATCGCGTGATGCGGATCACGCCATACACATAGACATACGCCGCATGCTCATGGCGAACGCCATGAAACCTTTGCCCGGCAACCAACCTCTGGTCAACGCATTGCAAAAACACGGCACAGAAATTTTTGGTGAACCCATACCCGCGCTAGGCACGCCGCTCTACACCGATGTGCGTTTGTATGTCGAACGCGGCATACCCGGCGTGATTTACGGTGCCGGTCCGCGTACCGTGTTGGAGTCGCATGCCAAACGCGCGGATGAACATATTGTTTTAGAAGATTTACGCAAAGCCACCAAAGTGGTAGCGCGCAGTTTGTTCGATTTGCTGGCTTGAATTGCCTAGCGTTGAATCAGCGCTTATCCAGATAGCCCGGCAGTGCATGCCAAGCGGCATGAAAACGGTTCACTGTGGTTTGCGCAACTGGCATGCACTCTTGTAAAAACAAGTCCAGTCCGGCGCTGACACTGTCTATCAATGGCAGCGGACATTGCGATTGAAGTTCACTGGCGTAACCGGCCAACCCGGCACCGCCCAAAATGATGCTCCGGGCACCACTGTCTGCGGCGCGCAAACACGCTTGCGACAACACGCGCAATGCCATGTCTCTGTCGGCTAACAAGGAAGCGCCGTCCTGCTCGACGATTTCTATGTGTTGGAGTTGCTCGCCGAAACCCAAGCTACCAGCCAATCGTTGCAACATAGGCTTCCAACGCACACCGCCTGTGACGATGGCAAACGGTCCGGTTTGCACCGCTTGCATGAAAGAAGCCTCAGCTAGTCCACTGACAGGACAAGCACTGACCTCGCGCAAAGCAAACAAACCCGGATCGCCAAAACAAGCAATCAAAATACCGTCAGGCTGAGTGCCCGTGTCTTGCAAATACTGCGCCCATGCATCAATCAAGGCATGGCCTGCGACTGTATAGCTGGCTTCACACGCAATATAGGGGGCGCCAAAACGTGCGGTAATACATTCAACTTGCACATCTTTAGGCAGCAAGCCACTGATCCAAGTTTGCAAACGCTGTGTGGTGGCAAAACCGGTATTTGGATTGATGACAAGCAAAGTGCGCATGCTGTTCAGTCGTGCAACAACTGATCAACCCCAAGCTCACTGCTTGAGATTTGCGAGAAATTCAATTGGCTTTCGATAGTGTGTAAATGTGCCACCATCAAGGCTTGGGCAACATCAATATCGCGCAATCTGATGGCGTCCAGCAGTTGTCGGTGTTCTTGACAACCACAGGCTGCATGCTCTTCGCGTAACGCGTTGTCTTTGGAACCCCAGGCCATCAAAATCAAACAGGTGCGAGTCACCAGTTCGTGCATTAACCGGTTAAGTGTGTCATGTTGTGCGTGGCTGGCGATATACAAATGGAATTCACCGGTTAAACCAATGGCGCGGTGTCTATCGCCTTGCGCTTGGGCATCTCTGTCTTGAGAAATATTACGGGACAAGTATGCAATATCTTGCGCATGGGCCCGCTCCATGAATCGCTTTAACAAGACAGGTTCAATCAAGCGCCGTGTTTCAAAGACTTCAATCGATTCTTGTTGTGTCGGCCGAGAGACAGTAGCACCTCGGTTGTGCGTGAGGGTGATGATTTTTTCATTCGCCAGACGAACCAAAATAGGTTTGATGCGTGTTCGCGAGACACTAAAAATTGAACACAGCTTGTCCTCGGTCAGTCGCGTTCCCGGTGGCAACCTGTGACCCAGCACAGATTCCACAATCCGCTGGTACATGGCTTGATCGCTCCATAAGACGGACGACTGAGCTGACAGGTCTTCGCTCATTTGCGCCGCTTGCTCAAAATCTTCACGACCAACATGGTCACACCAATCACCACAAACGACACCAAGGTAGTGATGCTGCCTAAAGCGTAAATCGCTGGATTGGTTACTGTCGTGGTCAAGCCTTGAAGTTCCAAGGGAAGAGTATTCACATCACCAATGGCTTGTGAGGTGCGTGCGATTTCATCCCAACTGAGTGTGAATCCAAACATACCGACGCCGACCACGGAAGGCGCGATCAAAGGAAATACCACGTGCTTGAATGTCTGCCAATGCGTCGCCCCCAGGTCTTGCGCAGCTTCTTCATAAGCGGGATTGAAGCGGTTGAACACGGCAAACATGATGAGCAAACCAAACGGCAGCGTCCAAGTCAGATGGGCGCCCAGCGCTGAGCTGTATAAGCCTAATGATGTGCCAAAAGTTTCCGACATACCTGTCATGCCGAAGTAGTCGAAGCACCATTTCAATGCACTGTCGAGCAACCTGAACTGCAAACCAATGCCCAGCGACACAATGATGGACGGCATGATCAAACTGGCAACAGTGACATAAAACAGCGCATTGCCGCCGCGCATTTTTTTGCGGAACGCCAGACCAGCCAGTACTGACATTAACATGGTGAGTGACATGACCACCAAGCCTAGAACCAGTGAACGCTTCAAGGCCGCTCCGATGTCAACCACGCCCAGCCCTTCGGCCAGCTTGTAAAACCAATGCAATGACACGCCCTGCAGCGGGAAGGTCAAACCCCCTTCGGGGCCTTGAAAGCTGAGAATAAAAATGGTGGCCATGGGGCCGTAGAGAAAAACCACAAACAGGATAAACACAGCCAACAATCCGGCATAACCGGCTGGACGTTTGGGTTCGTAGTCAGGGGCCATGTTCAAAGCTCTTTGCGGATATCAACCAGACGGGTCAATCCCCAGATGATCATCAACACCACCAACAGCAAAATGACAGCGTTGGCTGCTGCCAGCGGAAATTGCAGGAAAGAAGTTTGCACTTGGATGATTTTGCCGACCGAGGCGATTTGCTGACCACCCATGACGCCAATGGTGACGAAGTCACCCATGACGATGGTGATGACAAAAATACTGCCGATGATGATGCCAGTGCGTGACAAGGGAATGATGACGTTCCACAAGGTTTGCCAGGCACTTGCACCATTGTCTGTGGCGGCTTCGATCAAATTGCGGTCAATGCGCATCATGGAGTTGAAGATGGGCACGATCATGAACATGGTGTACAAATGCACAAATGCCAGCACCACAGAAAATTCCGAGAACAGCAACCACTCGATAGGTTGCTGCACAAGTCCTATACCAACCAAGGTTTGATTGACCAGCCCGTTTCTGCCCAACAGTGGAATCCAGGAAATCATACGGATGACATTCGAGGTCCAAAAAGGCACAGTGCACAACACAAACAACATGGTTTGCATAGATGTGGTGCGCACACAAAACGCCAGAAAATAAGCAACCGAAAAACCCAGTATCAAAGTGACCAGCCAGACGATCAAACTGATTTTGATGGTTGACCAGTAGGTCTTGAGCGTGACGCAGGTGTCGCCGTATTCATTCAAGCGGGAACAGCCTTCGAATATGCTGTAGTAACTGTGCCAAGTGAAGGCAGGAATCATTTCATATTCATTGAATTCCCAGAAGCTGACCATCACGATCAGCCCCAGGGGAATCAAAAAGAACAGCAGAAACACCAGAGAGTAAGGCGAGGCCTGCCAACCCGCTGAAATATGCAGCGGTGTGGACTTGTTTCCGGTGGTCTGCTGTGTGGTCATGAATCAAAAGCGTTTCATCAAGCAGCGACGAACTCGTTCCATTTCTTGACCATGTACTCGTTCTCATCCATCACAGCGTTCCAGCAAGCGATGCCGCCCATGCGGGATTCATAGCTGCCACCGTCGCGCACGCTACCAGCCTTAGCCAACAAGTCGCCGTTAGGAGACTTGATGTCTTGAGCAGCTGCTTTGCCTTCCATCCAGTAAGCCCACTCATAGGCTTGCATTTTGGATTTGGCAGTGTCCAACACGGCGCTGTAATAGCCTTGGCGGTTAAGGTATGCACCGGCCCATCCGTCGAGGAACCAGTTGATGAACTCATACACGCCGTCGGCTTTTTTACCGGTGACAGACTTGGGCACGCCGAAACCTGCGGCCCATGCGCGGTATCCCTCTTTCAAGGGCTGGAATGTGCAAGCAATGCCTTTGGTGCGCACAGCAGTTACTGCAGGCGACCACATGGATTGGATGACCACTTCGCCGGAAGCCATCAGGTTGACAGACTCGTTGAAGTCTTTCCACAGCGCGCGGAACTGACCGGCCTTTTTGGCTTCGATCAAGGTCTTGATGGTCAAGTCGATTTCAGCTTTGGTCATATTGCCCTTATCGGGGTATTTGTAAATGCCCTTGGCTTCGACGACCATGGCAGCGTCCATGATGCCTATGGAAGGAATGTTCAAAATGGCTGCTTTGCCTTTGAACTCCGGATTGAGCAACTCAGCCCAGGAGTTGATGGGGCGCTTGATCAAGTCAGGGCGAATGCCCAACGTGTCTGCGTTGTATACCGTGGGGATCAGGGTCATGTATTGGGTAGGCGTGGCAGAGAAGGTTTTGCTGTCTGGTTTCTCCAGGTACATGACTTTCTTAGGTGCAGTGCCTTGGTCGCCAACTTTTTTACCAGCCACTTCACCTTTGGTGAACAGTGTGGTGATCTTGTCTGCGTTTTTGATACGCTTGGTATCTATGCCCAATAGGTTGCCGGTAGGCACAATTTTTTTCAGAGAGAAATACTCTGTGTCAATCAGATCAAAAGAATTCGGTGCGGTGACGGCGCGCTTGGTGACGTCGTCGGTGGTGACAGCCACGTACTGAATTTCAATACCGGTGTCTGCTTTGAATTTCTCAGCGATTTTTTTGTCTTGGTTCACTGCGGTACCGAGGTAACGCAATACGATTTTTTCCTGTGCGTGAATCGACGGGAAAATACCACTGGCCAAAATGGCAGCAGTGCCTTTGAGCACATTGCGACGATCTGTTGCCGTTGATGCAACAGCTTGTTTCTCTTCTTTCATGGATTTCCTTCAGAGTGAATAACCTGAATTCGTCAGGCGGCGATGGGGGAACGACTTGGTGATAAACCAGGACCCAACAGGTGACTGTCGACTTCGGCCCATTGCAAGAAATACGAACGACCTGGTGTCCAAGCAGGGTTGACCAGGTGCTCGGCAAGCATGACACTGACTGGTTCATCAGTGTCCTTTTGCGGCTTGAAAGACAGCAAACTGAAACTGCCTTGGTACTCCACATCCATCAAGGTGGCTTGTAACAAAGGCTTTTCAGTGGTTGGCTGAAATTCGTTGACTGTGATTTTGTCGCTGCGCACTGCCACCAAACCGGCAGAGGTTTTCAAAATATTGTGACCGCCCATAAAGCGCGCGACGAATTCAGAAGAAGGCTGACTAAACACTTGCTGAGGACTGCCGGACTGCTCAATGCGTCCGTGATTCATGACCACCATGGTGTCAGCTAACGCCATGGCCTCTTCCTGTGAATGGGTGACGTGAATGAAAGTCAACCCTAATTCTTTTTGCCAATGTCGCAACTCGGCGCGCATTTGTATGCGCAAGAATGGGTCGAGAGCGGATAGGGGTTCGTCGAGCAATAACACACGTGGTTGCGTGATAAGCGCACGGGCTAGCGCAATCCGTTGCTGTTGACCGCCGGACAATTCGGCAGGAAATCTCTGGGCGTATTGGGACATGGCGACGCGCTCCAGCAATGCCATGGCGCGCTGGTGTCTATCGGGTTTGGCAACACCGCGCATCTTCAAACTGAAGGCCACGTTGTCCAGGGAATTGAGATGAGGGAATAAAGCGTAACTTTGGAACATCATGGCTGTACCGCGGTTAGCGGATGTCGCGTCAGTGATGTGGTGTCCACCCAAAATAATGTCACCGGAAGTCACCACCTCGTGCCCCGCCACCATACGCAAAGTAGATGTTTTGCCGCAACCCGAGGGCCCGAGCAAACAACAATAATGGTTGGTGGGAACGGTAAGGTCTATGCTGTCAACGGCAATGCTGGTGGCGCTGTAATGCTTGGATAAAGCGATCAACTCAAGTTTGTTGTTGGAGGAGTCGTGTTCAAGTGCCATGCAATTACCTTAGCAAAACGGGTGCCATCTCTTTGACGGCAGATTGCATACAAAGATAATTCAAATTGCATTCAATGTGTGCATTATTTTCAGAGAAATACTTTTTTTTCGTGCAAACCAAGGGAAAACCATCAATTTAAAGCACTTTTCCAGTGCGCAAATTTATACGCTCTAGCAACTCGTTTGGGTAGAAAATCAATCCAAATCAGCTAAAAGAAGACCATGAATAATCAAAATTTTGTCCATTGGATAGACCACCCGCTGGTCCAGCACAAGTTGACCTTGATGCGAAAAAAAGATGCCAGTACCAACAGCTTTCGCACCTTGCTTAACGAACTTTCCATGCTGATGGCTTATGAAGTCACCCGCGACATGGAGGTCAGCCATATTGAAATTGAAACCCCGATGGAAGCCATGATGGCGCCTACGATTGATGGCAAAAAACTTGCTCTCATCAGCATCTTGCGCGCGGGCACAGGCATTTTGGATGGCATGCTCAAAATCGTGCCGGGCGCACGCGTGGGACATATCGGTTTGTACAGAAACCCTGATACTTTGGAGTCGGTAGAGTATTTTTTCAAAGTCCCGCAAAACATGCATGAGCGCGATGCGATTGTCGTGGACCCCATGTTGGCCACAGGTAATTCCGCCGTCGCGGCCATCAACCGACTCAAGCAAACCAAACCGAAATCCATCAAATTTTTATGTTTGTTGGCTTGCCCCGAAGGCATTCAAACCATGCGTGATGCCCACCCGGATGTGCACATATACACCGCAGCGATTGACCGGCAACTCAATGAGAATGGTTACATATTGCCCGGACTGGGAGATGCAGGCGACCGGATATTTGGCACCAAGTAAATCGATTGGTTTTCAGTCCTCTTCCAAAAAGGCCACCACAGATTTCAAGCGGGCCAGTGGATCGGTTTGTGAAAGCCATTGGATTTTTTGCTCTGGCTCAGCAGGAAGCACCTCGGCAAACCGGTTGGCCACCCAACCGCATTCATCCAGATGGTAGGGCGTAAACAATGGCAATCGGTCTTGAAAACCTTTTTTTTGCGCCGTGGCAATCCACGTGCCCAACCGGTCTGCATGTGCCTGACATTGCTCGGGAATGTCCACGGGCTTGTCCTGCGCCTGGTAGGTGACTTTGCCTTGCCAAACACCGAATGGACCCGGGTTGACTTCATGCAATTGAAAACGCAAACCGCCTTGGCAAATGATGCGCAGCAAAGCCGGTTGTACTTGCTTAAACTCACGGATGTGAGCCAGACACCCGTGGCTGTGCATTTGCGGTAGTTCACCGGGCACCTTGATTTCACTGCCTTTTTGCAGCCAAGTCACGCCAAATGGAAGTTGTTCGCGGTGACAACGTTTGATCAAGTCTAAATACCGCACTTCAAATATTTGCAACTGCAGCATGCCATCAGGAAACACCCCGTGAGACAAAGGAAACAGTGGAATCGAGTCATATACCGGTGAGTTCATAGATTGGAATATGAAAAAAGCTTTGCAACCATTCTATGTAGACTCAGCGCAGTACTATCCGGTCAGAATCTCCCCATGCACCCATTCTTCCATCGCATCCTCACCGCAACCTTGGCTTCTTTGCTAATCGCCGCCCTGCCCCCGCAGGCCATGGCGCAAAGCAAAAACGTGTTGCGCATTTCAACTCCTGCCGTGACGCAAGACTGGCACGCCAAAATGTGGACCGTCTTCAAAGAATCGCTGGATGTGAGCGCGCCCGGTGAGTTTGATGTGCAGATTTACCTCAACAGCAGTTTGTTCAAGCAAGCCGCCGAACCCGCCGCCATGGCGCGTGGCAACTTGGAACTCAGCACCGTGTCCGCTGCGGACTTGTCGCGCCAGGTACCGTATTTTTCAGTGTTCACCGCAGGCTATGTGCTGCGCGATGTGCCGCACCAACAAAAGGTGTTCAATGGGCTTATAGGCGAAGAAGGCTTCAAGCAAGTGTCCGAACGCATGGGCATCAAGGTGTTGGCCACGGCCTATTTGGGCACGCGTCAGTTGGTGCTGCGCGAACCGCGCATGGTCAAAACTCCGGCAGACCTCAAAGGCATCAAGCTGCGTATGCCAGCTGCCAAAGAATGGTTGTTTCTGGGCGAGTCGCTGGGCGCGACCGCCACACCTTTGTCTTTTGGCGAGGTCTATATGGGGCTAAAAACCGGCACCATCGATGCCCAAGACAACCCCTTGCCTACGGTG
>CANHLD010000064.1 GCA_947461325.1 Comamonadaceae bacterium | reverse complement strand
GGTGCGTAATGTCTGGGCGATGTTCAACCAACATGGTGACCAGGTGTTGCACATGGAGGGCTGGGGAATGTTTCGCCGGCGCGGTTAAGACACGCTCAGGCCGATCCGTCCGGTAGGGATGGGCATGTCTGCTGTTGAAGTGTTGAGTCACGCTTAGGCCGACCCGTCCGGTGCGCTTTTTTTCTCCGCTTTCGCTCGAAAAAAACGCCCCAGCCTGTCCGGCCTTCAGTGATATTTTTGGTTGAAATTGGTGGCTGACCCCAATTACCGATAACGCAGAAATGTCGTCGGAGGAGATATGTCGTGTGGACAAACGACATGGCGGGCGGGCCGACGCGAACGTTGCCGCGCAGCGGCGGTGAGCGGCGACCGAACCGACATGGCGTGAAGGTTTAACTTTGACTCATCAAAACTGAAAAAAATTAATTGGTGTCTGACCCCAATTACTCTGCACAGATAATGGCGGTTTAAAGAACGAGACAACGCCATGAGCACCATACACATCGGTCACTACATCAACGGCGCGCCCGTTACCGGTCAAGGCCAGCGCACACAATCCGTGACCAATCCCGCTACCGGCAAAGTGACAGGCAAGGTCGCATTGGCCGATAAGGAAGATGTGAATACCGCCGTTGCCGCAGCACAAGCCGCCTTCCCAGCCTGGGCAGACGCGCCGCCCTTGCGCCGCGCCCGCGTGATGTTCAAGTTTCTGGAACTTTTGCACCAACACAAAGACGCCTTGGCCCACGCCATCACCGCCGAGCACGGCAAGGTGTTCACCGATGCCCAAGGCGAAGTCGCGCGCGGCATAGACATCGTTGAATTCGCCACCGGCATTCCGCAGTTGCTCAAGGGCGACTACACCGAACAAGTCGCCAGCGGCATAGACAACTGGACGATGCGCCAGCCGCTGGGCGTGGTGGCCGGCATCACGCCGTTCAACTTCCCTGTCATGGTTCCCATGTGGATGTTTCCAGTGGCCATTGCAGCGGGCAACACCTTCATCCTCAAACCCAGCCCGACTGACCCGACACCGTCGTTGATGATGGCCGATTTGCTCAAGCAAGCCGGTTTGCCCGACGGCGTGTTCAACGTGGTGCAGGGCGACAAAGAAGCGGTTGACGCTTTGCTGGAACACCCGGATGTGAAAGCCGTCAGCTTTGTCGGCTCCACACCGATTGCCAATTACATCTATGAAACCGGCGCGCACCACGGCAAACGCGTGCAAGCCTTGGGTGGCGCAAAAAACCACATGGTGGTCATGCCCGATGCTGATCTGGAGCAGTCGTTGGATGCATTGATCGGCGCCGCCTACGGCTCGGCCGGTGAACGTTGCATGGCCATCAGCGTGGCGGTGTTGGTCGGCGATGTGGCCGACAAAATCATGCCCTTGCTTCTAGAGCGCACCAAAGCTTTGAAAGTGCTGAACGGCGAAAACCTGGCGGCTGAAATGGGCCCCATCGTCACCCAGCAAGCGCACGAGCGCATCAGCGGCTACATCGCATTGGGCGTGGAAGAAGGCGCAAAGTTACTGGTCGATGGCCGTGGCTTCCAAGGCGCACAGGCCGGTGCCGGTTGCGACAATGGTTTTTGGATGGGCGGCTCTCTGTTTGACCACGTGACCACCAACATGCGTATTTACAAAGAAGAAATTTTCGGCCCGGTGCTGGCCTGTGTGCGTGTGCCCGACTTTGCCACTGCAGTGCAAATCATCAACGACCACGAGTTCGGCAACGGCGTGAGTTGTTTCACCCGTGACGGCAACGTGGCTCGCGAGTTTTCACGCCGCATACAAGTGGGCATGGTCGGCATCAACGTGCCGATTCCCGTGCCCATGGCCTGGCACGGTTTCGGCGGTTGGAAGCGTTCGCTGTTCGGCGACATGCATGCCTACGGCGAAGAAGGCGTGCGTTTTTACACCAAGCAAAAATCCATCATGCAGCGCTGGCCGGAGAGCACGCCCAAGGGCGCGGAGTTTGTCATGCCGACCAGCAAGTGACATGAACGACACCACCTTCGACTACATCATCATCGGCGCGGGCACCGCCGGTTGTCTGCTGGCCAACCGCTTGAGTGCAGACGCGTCCAAGCGAGTGTTGCTGATCGAAGCCGGGCGCAAAGACGATTACCACTGGGTGCATATTCCGGTCGGCTATTTGTATTGCATAGGCAATCCGCGCACCGATTGGCTGTACCAGACTGAGCCCGCTGATGGGCTGAACGGCCGCCGCTTGCGCTACCCGCGCGGCAAGGTATTGGGCGGCTGCTCCAGCATCAACGGCATGATTTACATGCGCGGCCAGTCGCGCGATTACGACCAATGGGCGGCCATCACCGGCGACGCTCGTTGGAGTTGGGAACACAGTCTGCCGTATTTCAAAATGCACGAAGACCATTACCTCGGTGCCAACGAACTACACGGCGCCAAAGGCACACCGTCTGAAGTGGTGAAACAAGGCCAAAGCATTTATCACCAGACTTTGCGCCACCGCAACGCGGGCGGCGAATGGCGCATCGAGAAACAGCGCTTGCGCTGGGACGTGCTGGACGCGTTCGCGCAAGCCGCTGTGCAAGCCGGTATTCCCGCGACCGATGATTTCAACCGGGGCTCTAACGAAGGCGTCAGCTACTTTGAAGTGAACCAGAAAAGCGGCTGGCGCTGGAACACAGCCAAAGCGTTTTTGCGGCCCACTTGCTATGGCCGACCGAATTTTGAAATGTGGACCGCTGCTCAAGTGACCAAACTGCAAATAGACACGCAAGCCGACGGCAGCATCGCCTGCACTGGTGTGGACGTGTGGAACGGCAAAGAGCGTGTGCAAGCGGTGGCGCGCCAATCGGTGGTGCTGTGTGCCGGCGCCATAGGCACGCCGCAATTGCTGCAACTCTCAGGCATTGGCCCGGCAGCTCTGCTGCAACAACACGGCATCAAACCAGTGGTTGATCTGCCGGGTGTGGGTGCCAATCTGCAAGACCATTTGCAAATCCGCGCGGTGTTCAAAGTCAAAGGTGTGAAAACTTTGAACACCATGGCCAACAGCTGGTGGGGCAAGGCCGCCATCGGTTTGGAATACCTGTTACACCGTAGCGGCCCGATGAGCATGGCGCCGTCACAACTCGGTGCGTTCACCCGCAGCGACCCGTCGCAGCCCTGGCCGAACATCGAATACCACGTGCAACCGCTCAGCTTGGACGCGTTCGGTGAACCGCTGCACAGCTTTCCCGCATTCACCGCCAGCGTTTGCAACCTGAATCCCAGCAGCCGCGGTACAGTGAACATTCAAAGTGCGGATTTCAAAGCCGCGCCATTGATCGCACCAAATTATTTGTCCACCGACGAAGACCGGCGTGTCGCCGCAGACTCTTTGCGCGTGACCCGGCGCATCGCGGCGCAACCGGCTTTGGCCCCCTACCAGCCCGAGGAATGGAAACCGGGCACGCAATTTCAAACCGACGATGAACTCGCGCGCTTGGCCGGTGACATTGGCACCACGATTTTTCACCCGGTCGGTACCGCGCGCATGGGGCACTTGGACGACCCGCTGGCAGTGGTCGACAGCGAATTGCGGGTGCGCGACGGGCGCGGCAGCTTGGTACGCGGTCTTCGCATCGCCGATGCGTCTGTGATGCCCAGCATCACCAGCGGCAACACCAACAGTCCTGTGTTGATGATTGCAGAACGTGCCGCCGAACTGCTGGCCTTGGATGCCTTGGGCTGATGCGGGTAATTCCTAGGCTTACACAGACTGTCTTTGACCTACAGTTCGCTCACTCATAGCCGGGCTGTCAAAGCTCGGCCTGCGAGGGTCAGGGGAGACAAAACAAGCGGGGCCTCCACAAGGTGGCAAACGTCGTATGAGAAAAGCACTGCACAACGGTGCTTTTTTTTCGACTGAACAAAGGGTGAAATGGACATAGTGCTGGTCAGCCTGATGTCGGCGCTGGCCGGCTTTGTTGACGCGGTGGTCGGCGGCGGCGGCCTGATACTGGTGCCCGCCTTGTTCGCCACCTACCCGAACGCACACCCGGCCACTTTGCTGGGCACCAACAAATCCGCTTCCGTATGGGGAACCCTTTTTGCCGCATGGCAATACAACCGGCGGGTGCAACTGGCTTGGCGCGCTTTGTTGGTGGCCAGCCTGATGGCGTTTGTCGGCTCTTGGGCCGGTGCGTATTTGCTGACCTTGGTGTCGCCACAGTATTTGCGGCAGGCATTGCCCGCGCTATTGATCGGCTTGCTCGGCTACACCTTGTGGAACAAACAACTCGGTCAAGAGCACGCCCCTCGGTTCGCGCCGCGCAAACAAGCGGTTTACATGGCGGCCATCGGTGCGATCATCGGTTTTTACGATGGTTTTTTTGGCCCCGGCACCGGCAGCTTTCTGGTGTTTTTACTGGTCAAGGTGTTGGGCTTTGATTTTTTACAAGCCTCGGCTCACAGCAAGGTGTTGAACCTGTTCAGCAATTTGGCTGCGGTTATTTTGCTGTCCTCACAAGGCCATGTGTGGTGGCATTTAGGCATACCACTGGCACTGGCGAACGTGGCTGGCAGCTTGTTGGGCAGTCGCATGGCCTTGAAACACGGCGCGGTGTTTGTGCGCTGGCTGTTCATTCTGGTGGTGGCTGCGCTGGCATTCAAGACTGCGCGCGACGCATGGTTTGTTTAGCTCTCAGGGCTCTTCTTCCGCGGTCGGCTCAGCAGGCACGTTGATAGGCTTTGGCGGCCAAGGCACAGTGGCAGCAGGGCGGCGCTTGCCAATTGGACGCGTAGCCTGACCGACACGCACCGCTTCCAAGTCTTCCAGCGAGGGATATAAACCCAGCAGTATGTAATCAAACACACGCCGGGCAATCGGGGCTGCGCTTTGCGCACCGAAACCGGCGTTCTCCACCACCATGGCCAAAGCCACTTTCGGATCTTCGGCAGGTGCAAATGCGATGAACAATGCGTGATCCCGCAAACGCTCATCAATTTTTCCCGCCACATATTTTTCGTTTTGTTTGATGGTGAACACCTGCGCAGTTCCGGTTTTACCGGCACTGGTGTATTCCGCACCGATAAAACTGCTTGCAGACGTGCCCTCCAAGTTAACGCCGATCATGGCTTTGCGGATCACGTCCATGTCTTCAGGTTTATAGCCCATCAACTGAGGCGGGTCTTTGACTACGACTTGTTTTTCTTTGGTTTCAATGTCAATAACTTCGCGCACCAAATGCGGTTTACTGCGGTATCCGCTGCTGGCGATGATGGCCATGGCTTGCGCGAGTTGCAGCATGGTGAAGCTGTTGTAGCCCTGGCCAATACCTAGTGAAATGGTTTCACCTGAGTACCAGCGTTTTTGCTCGGCTCGCTTGTAGGCGTTTTGCTTCCATTCTGTAGAGGGCAAGATGCCGCGCGATTCTCCTTGTATGTCAATACCGGTTAACTGCCCAAAGCCCAGTGGTTTCATTTGCTCATAAATCAAATCCACGCCCATGTCGCGCGCGAGCAGGTAGTAGTAGGTGTCGCAAGACTGCACAATAGATTTGTACATGTCTACCGAGCCATGGCCGCCTTCTTTGTCATCGCGGAATTTATGGTTGCCGAACATGAAAAAACCGGGGTCGTAAATGACTTGTGAGGAATTTCGTTTGCCAGTGTTCAACGCCGCTAACGACATGAACGGCTTGTAGGTGGAGCCCGGTGGGTAGGTGCCGCGCAAGGCCCGGTTGAGCAAAGGTTTGTCAGGCGACTCATTGAGTTTTTGCCAGTTGTCCACATCAATCCCCTCGACAAACAAGTTGGGATCAAAAGTGGGCTTGCTGACAAAAGCCAGCACCTCGCCGTTGCTGGGATCAATCGCCACCAGTGCGCCACGTCTCGCACCGTACATGTCCTCGACCAATTGCTGCAGCTTGATGTCAATAGACAAAGCGACCGTGTTTCCCGGTGTCGCTGGACTGCTGCGCAGGCGGCGCACAGCGCGACCGCCGGCCGAGGTTTCCATCTCATGCACGCCGGTTTGCCCATGCAATTGCCGCTCGTAACTTTGCTCGACACCGAGTTTGCCGATGTAGTCTGTACCCCGGTAGTTGCCGACGTTTTCCTGTTCTTCGAGTTTTTCTTTTTCGGACTGGTTGATACGGCCTATGTAGCCGATGACGTGACTGGCGAGTTCGTTATAGGGGTAGTTGCGAAACAAACGCGCGCGGATTTCAACACCGGGGAAGCGATAGCGTTGCGCCGCAAAACGTGCGACTTCTTCATCGCTTAAACGCGTGCGAATAGGCACGGACTCAAAGCTTTTAGATTCTTCGCGCATTTTGCGAAAACGCCGTTTATCCCGGCCTTGAATATCGATGAGCTCGGACAGTTTTTCAATCACCTCATCCAACGGTTCAACAATTTTAGAGGGCGTGATCTCCAGCGTGTAAGCTGAGTAATTGGTGGCCAACACAATACCGTTGCGGTCCATGATGACGCCGCGGTTAGGCACGATGGGGACAATGGCTGTGCGGTTGCTCTCAGCTTGAGCGTTTAAGTCCTGGTAACGCCACAACTGCAAATACACCAAGCGCAGGCAAAGCAGTCCAAAGGCCACCAGCACAACGAAAGTAGCGACAAAAATCCGCGCCCGAAAGCGTCGAAGATCGTATTCGACGTTTCGCAGCAGACTCATAACGGCCTGTGTTTATCTGGATCCGGAGCGCGGCGTTGCGGCGCGAGCAGTATCACTGTGATCACCGGCCACATAGCGGCTTGCAGCAAAGGCGGTGCCATGAATGACCAGCCGGGAAACAAGCCGCCAGCAGCAATCCTGACAGATAGTTCCAGAAGTTGTGCCGCCATGAACACAGGCAGCACCTGCAATGCCTGAGACGGCACATCAAACCACAAAATGCGACGGTGAATCATGGTGGCTAAATAGCCTTGCACCGTGTAGGTCAGCGCATGTTGGCCGAGCAAGGATGTTTGATGCACATCGGTCAGCAAGCCCAACATGAAAGCCACACCCACACCAACTTTCAACGGTTGGTGAATCGCCCAAAACACCAGCACCAAGGCCAACCAGTCCGGCGCCCATGCGGCATTGCCCAACCAAGCCATGCTTTGAAACATATCCATCAGCAAGGCAATCACCATGGTGATCAGCATGAACAAAGGGCTGACAGGCAACAGCAGTTGCTGGCCACGCGGCATGATCATCATCGGCTTCCTTTGACGGGTGGATGCGCTGGCGGAGGCAATTCTTTGAAATCAGGCAAAGATAACTTGACCGGCTCAAGCACCATGACATGACGCGCCCCCTGCACACGCGCAAGAGACTCACACAAAATGCGGGCGAACACAGAATCGGCGCGGCGTTCAACCTTGACCACTTTGGCCACCGGTATGCCTGGCGGGTAAATGCCGTCAACGCCACTGGTGGTCAACACATCGCCTTCTTCAATGTCGGCATTGGTGGCCATGTAGCGCAACTCAAGCAAAGGGGCGCCATCGGACTCACCAAAGGCCACGCCGCGTGCACCGGTGCGCGTATTGAGCACCGGGATGGAGTGTTCCCTGTCCGTCACGAGTGTGATCTCGCTGACCAAGGGATGCACCCGGGTGACCTGACCCAGTATGCCTTGGTCGTCCATCACAGGCGAACTGGTTTGTATGCCTTGCGTGGCACCTTTGTTCAAAATCATTTTGCGGGTGAACGGATCGGCTGCTTCGTAAATGACTTCTGCCGCCATGGCCGGTGTCGGATTGCGTTGCTTCAAATCCAACAAATTACGCAAATGGGTGTTTTCAAGTTTGAGTTGCTCGACCTGACTGGCGCTGACGGCTTGCGCCAGCAATTTGGCACGGGATGCTTCAGCCACGCTCAAGGCCTCTTGTTTGCTCTCGAACACATCGTCTACATGAGTCCACAAGACCTGCGGCCTGAGTGCCACCCACTGAACCGGGTAGACGATCAGTGACAAGGCCCAGCGGGCTGGTTGAACAATGTTGTAGTACTGGTCTGCAAACATCAGCCCGCAAGACAGTGTGCTGAAAAAAAGCAGTTTCGTCAGCGCCGAAGTGCCTTGCTTGAAAAAAGGCGGTGGCGAGCGATCCAGCGAGCCGAGTGGCATTTATTCGCTGGTAAAGATAGAGCCCAGCCGCTCCATACGTTCGAGCGCCAGCCCGCAACCGCGCACCACACAGGTCAGCGGGTCTTCGGCGACCAGCACTGGCAAACCGGTTTCCTCGGCCATCAAACGGTCAAGGTCACGCAGCAAAGCGCCACCGCCGGTCAACATCATGCCGCGCTCGGCGATGTCAGCGCCGAGTTCGGGCGGGGTTTGCTCCAGCGCGTTTTTCACCGCAGACACAATGTTGTTCAGCGGATCGGTCAGCGCTTCCAAAATTTCGTTGGAAGAAATGGTGAACGAACGCGGCACACCTTCGGACAAATTGCGGCCTTTGACTTCCATTTCGCGCACTTCGCTACCAGGGAACGCAGAACCGATTTGTTTTTTGATGGCCTCGGCTGTGGGCTCGCCGATCAGCATGCCGTAGTTGCGGCGGATGTAATTGATGATGGCCTCGTCAAACTTGTCACCGCCGACGCGCACACTGCCTTTGTAGACCATGCCGCCCAGAGAAATGACGCCAACTTCGGTGGTGCCGCCGCCGATATCGACCACCATAGAGCCGCTGGCGTCACTGACAGGCAGACCGGCGCCGATGGCCGCGGCCATGGGTTCTTCAATCAGGTAGACCTCGGAAGCGCCCGCGCCCAAGGCGGATTCGCGAATAGCACGGCGTTCTACTTGTGTAGAGCCACAGGGCACGCAAATGATGATGCGCGGGCTGGGTTTGAGCAGCGAGCGCGGGTGCACCATCTTGATGAATTGCTTGAGCATTTGCTCGGTGACGGTGAAGTCGGCGATCACGCCGTCTTTCATAGGGCGGATGGCTTCGATGTTGCCGGGCACTTTGCCGAGCATGGCCTTGGCTTCATGACCGACCGCTTGAATGCTTTTCTT
>CANHLD010000063.1 GCA_947461325.1 Comamonadaceae bacterium | reverse complement strand
TCGAACCCACGCTGGTGGCAGACGCCACCGCCGACATGTTGTGCGCCACCGAAGAAACCTTCGGCCCGTTTGCGCCGGTGTTCAAGTTTGAAACTGAGCAAGAAGCCATAGCCGCCGCCAATAACACCGAGTTCGGCTTGGCCAGTTACTTTTACACCCGCGATATCGGACGTATTTACCGCGTCGGCGAAGCGCTGGAATACGGCATGGTCGGCGTGAATGTGGGTATTTTGGCGACAGAGCATGTGCCTTTTGGCGGCATGAAACAGTCGGGTTTGGGGCGCGAAGGTTCCCGGCACGGCATGACTGAGTATTTAGAAATGAAATATTTGTGTATTGGTGATATATTGAAATCTTAGTTAAAAAATAACCAATTTTTCTATCATGCAGATGAAAAACCAGTATCTTTATTTAAAGTTTTTGAGTTTATTGCACGCCATCGAGGAAACAGGCGAATTTCCTGTGCTCGATCTGGATGCCAAACGCTTACTTGAATTGATTGCAGTCAGGCATTTCGAAGGCAAGTCAATGACAGTCACAGACGCCATGTCCATGAGCAATATCGCTTCACCTGCGACCATCCATCGAAAACTGGATGTACTGCGTGAATCAGGCATGATCTCTACAGATTATGAAGGCAGCAACCGGCGAACCAAATTTTTGCGCCCCACTGATCAGGCATTTGACTATTTCAACACCTTGGGCAGCTTCATCTGGCAGGTGAACGTGATGGCCAATTAAATTCACCCAACGTGCTTTAATAAAAAAACACCTGCGTGCAGGTGTTTTTTTTCAACATAAAGAAGTTTTTAAAGCAAAGGAACACCGGTTTTGCTTTGAATAAACTCCCGGGTCACACCGTCTGCAAGTTCAATCAATTTCAAGCCCTCAGGCGTGACGTCCATCACGCCCAGATCAGTGATGATGCGGTCCACCACGCTCACACCGGTCAAGGGTAAAGTGCAGGCCGGCAATATTTTCAAATCTTCACCGCCGTCTTTTTTTCGCGCCACATGCTCCATCAAGATGATGACGCGTTTGACACCAGCCACCAAATCCATGGCGCCACCCATGCCTTTGACCATCTTGCCCGGGATCATCCAATTGGCCAGATCGCCAGAGGCACTGACTTGCATGGCACCCAAAATAGACAAGTTGATTTTTCCACCTCTGATCATGGCGAAGCTGTCATGGCTGCCGAAAATAGATGTACCCGCTATGGTGGTCACGGTTTGCTTACCCGCATTGATCAAATCTGCGTCCACGTGGTCTTCGGTCGGGAACGGGCCGATGCCAAGCATGCCGTTTTCTGATTGAAGCCAGACTTCGATGTGGGAAGGTACGTGGTTGGCTACCAGTGTGGGTATGCCAATACCGAGATTGACATAAAAGCCGTCTTGCAATTCATGGGCAGCACGGGCCGCCATTTGGTCTTGGGTCCAGGACATGGTCAGACTCCTGCTTTCTCGGTGACAGTGCGTTTTTCAATGCGTTTTTCGGGGTGCGGGTTATGCACAATGCGGTGCACATAAATTCCCGGCAAGTGGATTTCGTCAGGTTGCAATTCGCCGACCTCGACCACATGTTCAACTTCAACCACACACAATTTACCTGCCATGGCAACGGCAGGATTGAAATTGCGAGCAGTCAGGCGAAATTGCAAATTGCCTGCTTTGTCTGCGGTGTGCGCTTTGACCAATGACACATCCGGCAACAGTGCACGCTCCATGACATAAGTCTCGCCATCAAAGTCGCGCAACTCCTTGCCATCAGCGACCGTGGTTCCCACACCAGTTTTGGTGAAAAAAGCGGGAATACCTGCGCCACCGGCACGCAGTTTTTCTGCCAGCGTGCCTTGCGGTGTGAAGTCCAGCTCGAGCTCGCCGGCCAAGTATTGGCGTTCGAACTCTTTGTTTTCACCCACATAGGATGAAATCATTTTTTTGATTTGACGCGTAGCAAGCAACTTGCCCAAACCAAAATCATCGACACCTGCGTTGTTGGAAATCACCGTGAGATTTTTCACACCACTGTCACGCAATGCGTCTATCAAGGCCTCTGGAATGCCACACAAACCGAAACCGCCTACAGCCAGCAACTGGTTGTCATTCACAATATCTTTGAGTGCCGCTGCAGCACTTGGGTAAAGTTTATTCAATCGAATTTCTCCCGTTCAATCGACAGATTCTACGTTGCAGGCTTTTCGAATGAACGAAACCGCTGTGCATAATCCGATGAACAAGGAGCTCCCATGAACCGATACCCTGTGCCAGAAATTCACAACCTGCCCCAAGATATACGCGAAAAGATATTGGAGGTGCAGGACAAAGCTGGTTTTGTGCCGCAAGTGTTTTTGTCATTGGCCAGACGTCCGGCTGAATGGAGAGCTTTTTTTGCTTACCACGATGCGCTGATGCTGCGTGAGGATTCAGGCCTGAGCAAAGGCGAGCGTGAAATGATTGTCACCACCACCAGTGCGGCCAACCATTGCTTGTATTGCGTCATTGCGCATGGAGCCATTTTGCGTATTTACGAAAAAAAACCTTTGGTTGCAGACCAAGTTGCCATCAATTACCGCAAAGCCGATATTTCAGAACGTCAACGCGCCATGCTCGAGTTCGCAATGAAAACGTGTTTGAACAGCCATGAAATCAATGAAGCTGATTTTTCCGCATTACATGCGCATGGTTTCAGCGATGAGGACATTTGGGATATTGCTTCCATCACTGCGTTTTTTGGCATGTCCAACCGCATCGCCAATTTTTCCGGCATGCTGCCTAACCCCGAGTTTTATTTGATGGGTCGTGTACCTAAAGAAAAGAAATAATCAACTTGTCTGGGTTGAGAGTTGTAACTGACCCAAGATCATTTCCACCAACACGTCCTCGAACTCTTGGGCGTTTTCCAGCTCCAATCTTTCGAGTGAGGCACTGCGTAAACACCCCATCAGCGAGCGGTTCAAAATATAGCAACGCGTGGCAGACATTCTTGCCAGATAGGGGTGCTTGATGTATTTGAGACAAGCCCTTAATCTGTCCACCATGATTTGCAATGTGTTGCTGGTTTCTTCAGGCGTTTCAACCAGCCAGCACAGTCGTTTGATGGATTGGAATTCATCATTACTGAAAGCGAATCCTTTGATGCAAATTTGGATGTATTGTCTGAAGAATTGCTCGGGGTCGATGGTTTGAGTGTCAATTCTAGTTTCGATACGGTACATGAAACTGCTCAGTTCTTTCAAAACCGATTCGCGTGAGAACTGAACCATGGCCCTGAAAATTTCATCTTTACTAGAGAAATACTGATACAGCGTACCCACAGAAAAACCTGCCTTGAGAGCAATTTTATTGGTCGTGAGACTGACCATGCCCTCTCGCTCAACCAAGTGAGCAGTAGCCTGAAAAATAGCTTCAATGGTCAGTTGAGACCTTTTTTGAACGGGTTGCTTGCGCATGGCTTGAGGGTGTTTCCATCTGTCTTCAGACAAGAAACAATCTTATACGAAATTTAAATAAATATAGCTTTTTTTAAAAAATTATTTATATCTTTATAAGTAAATTGCAAACACCTTCGTTCTTTTCTGTCCTTCAACAATTTATTCAATCAATGCTCGAAGCCAATCCGGCAAAGCCATAGATTTTTGTACAGGAAAGTCAACCCACACCACGGTCGCTCCGCCTGCCGCATGGATCACGCCTGGCATGTCCATGCGCTCCATAGTCGCCCAAGAATCAAAACTGCTTCTACCGGGGTCACTTGCATACATTTTGATAAGCACCTCACCGGGGTATTCAAGCTGTTTGTAAAAGTTGCAAAAAGCGTTGATGATGACCGGGCCTTCACCAGTGGGCAAAGGCGAACAGCCTAGCTGCGTGAACCAATCGATTCGCGCGGTTTCTAGGTAGCGAAAATAACTCCCATTGTTCAAATGCCCCATGGCATCCATGTCACCCCATCGAATGGGGATGACTTTGTCGTACACCCATTTTTTCTTGTCTGGGATCTCAATCCTCATATACCAAATCCATCGTCAGCCGCGATGACTGCACCGTTGATGAAGTCACTTTGCGGACTGGCCAACATGACCAGCAAAGCATCTAAGTCCTTGGGATGACCCAAGCGTTTACGAGGCATCATATTCACCAGTTTTTGGCCTTGCTCGGTTTGCCAGTGGTGACTGTTGATTTCGGTGTCTATGTAGCCCGGGCAAATAGCATTGACATTGATGCCATGCTTGCCCCATTCCAAAGCCATGGCCTTGGTCATTTGCACCACGGCAGATTTACTCATGCAATAAACGCCAATTTGCGGCAACACACGCATGGCAGCCATGGATGCGATGTTGATGATGCGACCGCCTACGAATGTGCCTGGCTCCAGATCTTTGGCTCGCGCCAACATGCGGGCACCCACTGCTTGCGCTACGAAAAATGCGCCGCGCACATTGGTGTTGAAAATGAAATCAAAATCTTCTTCATTCACATCAACTAAGCGCTGTGTGTTGCTGACACCGGAGTTGTTCACAAGGATGTCGATAGGCCCGACTTCTTTTTCTGCAAAAGCAACGGCTGTATCTATACTTTTCTGGCTGGTCACATCCAAGCTGACCACATGCGCGTCCCCGCCCTCAGCTTCGATGTCAGCGCGCAATGACTTGAGCATTTCCACCCGCCTGCTGGCTAAAACCACAGCCGCCCCGGCGCTGGCCAATGTACGCGCAAACTGAGCGCCAAGGCCGCTGGAAGCTCCAGTGATCAAGGCAACACGTCCGGATAAATCAAGGCTGTATGACATAGAGGTCTCCAATCAAAAAACAGGGAATTAAATGGTGCTTTGAAATAAGCCGTACTTCTCCACCTGAAGATTGCATTATCACCATGGTGAATGTTCTACAACGCATAGAATCTGTCGCTCTGTTGACATACCCTGATGCACCATGACCCCTTCTTACTTGCTTGAACAATTTGGCCCGCGCGAGGCCATGGACTATGACGTGGTTGTTGTCGGTGGCGGACCCGCCGGACTGGCCGCTGCGATTCGCATCAAACAACTGGCTGCAGCTCAATCCAAAGACATCTCTGTGGTGGTGATAGAAAAAGGCTCTGAACCCGGCGCTCATATTTTGTCCGGCGCTGTCATGGACCCTCGAGCCATGAACGAATTGTTTCCTGATTGGAAAGAATTGGGGGCGCCTTTGTCGCAAGCCGTCACCGGCGATGAATTGCTGGTGTTGTCTGAGAGCGGTCACACCGCCACACCCGGTTGGTTGATGCCGCGCAATTTCCATAACGACGGCTGCTATGTGGTGTCGCTCAGCAATGTGGTGAAGTGGATGGCGCAACAAGCCGAAAACCTCGGTGTGGATATTTTCCCCGGCTTTACTGCAGCAGAAATTTTGTACAACGACGCCGGTGCTGTACGCGGCGTGGCCACCGGTCATGTCGGCTTGGGCAAAGACGGCGAGCCTACTGATAACTTTCAACTCGGCATGGAGTTGAACGCCAAATACACCTTGTTCTGCGAAGGCGCGCGCGGTCATCTGGGTAAACAACTCATTCAACGCTTTGGTTTGGATAAAGGCAAAGACACACAGACCTTTGCCATTGGCATCAAAGAACTGTGGGAAGTCGACCCTGCTTTAGCCAAACCCGGTTTGGTGGTTCACACTTCAGGCTGGCCTATTGCAGATGAAAGTTTCGGCGGTGGATTTCTCTACCACTTAGAAGACAACAAAGTCACGTTGGGTTTTGTGCTGGGACTGGATTACCGCAACCCGTACATGAGCCCTTTCGAAGAAATGCAACGTTGGAAAACACATCCCACCATTGCAAAGCACCTCAAAGGCGGCAAACGCATAGGCTATGGTGCTCGCGCTATCAACAACGGTACTTTGCAAGCTCTGCCCGATTTGGTGTTTGAAGGCGGCGCCTTGCTGGGTTGCAACGCAGGCTTTATGAATGCCGCGCGCATCAAAGGCAGCCATGCTGCCATCAAGTCGGGCATGCTGGCGGCTGACGCAGCGTTTAATGCCCTGCAAGCCGGACGCGCGCACGACAAGTTGAGCGCATACCCTGAGGCTTTTAAACAAAGCTGGCTTTACACAGAACTGCACCAGACCCGCAATTTCAAAAACTGGTTCAAAAAAGGCAAGCTCATCGGCACGCTAATGACCGGCATAGAGCAATGGTTTTTGCCCAAAATCGGTATCAATACACCTCCATGGACTGTGCACAACCACAAAGCAGATCACCAGTCTTTGACCCAAGCAACGCACAGCACGCGCATTGCTTACCCCAAGCCCGATGGCGTGTTGTCATTTGACAAACTCTCCAGCGTGTTCATCAGCAACACCAACCACGAAGAAAACCAACCGGCGCATTTGACGCTGAAAGACGACAGCGTGCCAGTGTGCATCAACCTCAGCCAGTACGACGGCCCCGAGGGTCGATATTGCCCGGCAGGTGTGTATGAATACGTGAAATCAGACGATGGCGCGGACCGTTTGCAAATCAATGCGCAAAACTGCGTGCATTGCAAAACCTGTGACATCAAAGATCCGACGCAAAACATTGTGTGGGTCACGCCCGAAGGCGGCGGTGGCCCCAACTACGCAGGAATGTAACCATGACCAAATACCATTCAGAACATACGTGGGTACGAATTGAAAACAATACCGCTTTTGTCGGCATTACGGTACATGCGCAGGAAACTTTGGGAGATATTGTGTTTGTTGAACTGGCTGAGATCGGTAAGTCGGTCGAGCAAGCCAGCGTGGCTGGTGTGGTGGAGTCGGTGAAAGCCGCAGCCGATGTGCACATGCCGGTGTCAGCCACCGTGATTGCCGTCAACGAAGAATTGCGCGCCGACCCATCGCTGGCCAACAGCGACCCCGAGGGCGCGGGATGGTTTTACCAAGTCACTTTAAGCAATCCCTCAGAAGTAGACGGATTGATGGATGCCTCGGCATATCAGTCTTTTGCGGGCTGAAATAGATTTTTTCTGAACATACAAAAGGCTGCGTACAAGCCGCCTTTTTTATTTCCTTTGCAGTTTATTTGAGCGTTAAACCGCAGTTTCACGCAACGCCTGCCCCAAACGCTCAATTCCTTCAGCAATTTTGCTTTCATCGGCAGTCGCAAAACTCAAACGGATGGTGGAGTTGTCCGGGTTATTGGCGAAAAACGGCGCACCCGGCACAAAGGCCACGCCTTTTTCGATCGCGCGCTTGGCCAGCAAGTTGCCGTCGGTGGTAAAGCCAGTTTTGCCCGTGAGTTTGGCCCAGACAAACAAGCCGCCTTGCGGAGCGTGAAACGACAAGCCCTCACCCAGATGCTGTTGCAAGGCCTGGCACATGGCGCGGGCGCGGTCTGCATACACCTGACGCACATTTTGCAAAGTGACAGGCATGCGCCCAGCTTGCAAATACTGTGCGGCCGTGGCTTGGGCAAAGGTAGAAGTATGGGCATCGCTAAATTGTTTGCACATGGTGGCACGCGCCAACAAAGCTGGTGGCGCAACCATCCAGCCAATACGCAAACCTGGCGACAACACTTTACTGAGTGAACCGCAGTGCACCAACCAGTCACGGCTGCCGGGCACTTGCGCACTCAATGCCAGCATTGATGGCGGCGGCGCGTCAGCAAAATACAAATCGCCATACGGGTCATCTTCAACCACCACGGTTTGGTATTTGACAGCCAGTTCAAGCACGCGCAGTCGACGCTGCAAACTGGTCATGGCGCCGCTGGGGTTGCCGAATGTAGGAACCAAGTAAACCAGCTTAGGGCGGTGTTGTTGAATCATCTGCTCCAAAGCATCGACATCTACGCCGCCTTCATCAATCGGCACACCCAACACTGTAGGCCCGTACAAACGGAAACACTGAATAGTGGCCAAAAAAGTCGGCGATTCGACCAACACCGTGTCTTGCGGATCAAGCAATGTTTTACCCACAAGGTCAAGCGCTTGCTGGCTGCCGGTGGTGACAATCAATTCATCGGCACGCAAACCGGCCACGCCTTTGGCCTGCATGAAAGCCGCAAGTTGTTCGCGCAACGGGTTGTAGCCTTCGGTGGCGCCGTATTGCAAAGCCGCACCGGGTTCATCCCGCAAGGCGCGTTCGCTGGCTTCGCGTATACCTTGCACATCGAACATGGCGCTGTCGGGAAAGCCGCCGGCAAAACTGATGATGCCGGGTTTGCCCAGCAACTTAAAGAGTTCACGTATGGCCGAGGTTTCGACCTTGTCTAAGCGTTGGGCAAATTGCATGAAGATAATCAGGGCCTAAACCCTGTGAAGTGAATGATGAAAAAAGAGCACATCGAACCGTTTTTTGCCACGCTGAAAGCGGCGAATCCGCAGCCGAATACTGAATTGGAATATACCAGCGTGTTCGAGTTGCTGGCCGCTGTACTCTTGAGCGCGCAAGCCACGGATGTGGGCGTGAACAAAGCCACTCGACGCTTGTTTCCGGTGGCCAACACGCCGCAATCTATTCTCAATTTAGGTTTGCCTGCGCTGGAGTCCTACATACAAACCATTGGTTTGTTTCGCAGCAAAGCCAAGCATTTGATGCAAACCTGCCAGATACTGGTGGAACAACACGCCGGTGAAGTACCGCGCACCCGCGAAGCGCTAGAGGCCTTGCCCGGTGTGGGACGCAAAACCGCTAATGTGGTGTTGAACGTGGCTTTCGGCGAAGCCACCATGGCGGTGGACACACATATTTTCCGGGTCGGCAACCGCACAGGGTTGGCACCCGGAGCCAACCCCTATGAAGTCGAAATGGGTTTGCTCAAGCGCATACCGAAAGACTATTTGGTGGATGCCCACCATTGGTTGATATTGCTGGGTCGTTATGTGTGCCAGGCGCGCAAACCGCAGTGCTGGCAATGTCAAGTGTCTCCATGGTGCGATTTCAAACCCAAAACTTTGCGGAACTAAACAGTCAGAGTCGGGTGTCAATCATCCAGATGATTGCGCGCAAGTTTGATGGCTTGCTTGAGCACATCGATATGACC
>CANHLD010000062.1 GCA_947461325.1 Comamonadaceae bacterium | reverse complement strand
CTGCGCCTCTGATTTCATTCGGGAAAAACGACTCACCGCCAGCCAAGGCGAGCAAGAATTTCAGCGTATCCATGTTCAATGTGCCTCGGGGTCAGCGGCCCGTCCTGAAGCACAGGTTTCACCATCCAACGGGCCCATCAACGGGGAGAATTCATGAAATTTAAACAAATAGCTGCGGTTTTTTTAACCAGTGCTGTAGTAGGTACTTTGTCGATGGGCAGCGCATTTGCCTATGAAAAATGTCATAAATCCAAATGGGGGCCAAATGACCAATTGGGCTCCCTGAACAACATCACTGCAAAAAATCTTCGGTCAGCTTCAAAACTTGTCAAAAAAGGTAAGGCGATGCGCATGGGCATCGAAACCAATACCAAGACACCCGCATTTCCACCACGAACTTTTTCTATGTCCATTGTCACTCCTGGTCAGGAGGGCGGTAAAAGCCTAGGAGAAAACAAACTCAATTACCACGATGACATATTGAACACTTGGGTTGGAATTGGTACCCAGCTTGACGGATTGGGACATATTGGTATTGAAAACACTTACTACAACTGCTCACCCAGCGAAGAAGTTTTTGATCCCAACGGATTGAAAAAGTTTGGTATTGAAACCATTCCCGCAGTTGCAACTCGTGCAGTTCTTCTGGATATGGCTGGTTTAATGAAAATGGACATTGTTCCTGAGGGCACAGCCTACAACGAACCTGAAATCAAAGCTGCTCTTAAGCGCCAAGGTAATATGAAAATCAACAAGGGCGACGTTGTTATTTTCTACAGCGGTTGGCACAAACTGTTGGGCGTGGATGACAAGCGTAATGGCGCAGCCCACCCTGGCTTGGGCGTGCAAGGTGCGAAGTACTTGGTCTCGTTAGGTGTGGCAGTTGTGGGCGCTGATACTTGGGGCTTGGAAGTGGTGCCTTTTGAAAACCCTAAAGAAGTTTTCCGTGTACACCAAATTTTGTTGGCTGAAAACGGCACCTTCATTTTGGAAAATGCTGTAGCTGAACAAGCCATCAAAGATAAGGTTTACGAGGGCTTAATTACAATAGCACCACACCGCACAACAGGTGCTGTTCAATCGATTGTGAGTCCCACATTCATGTATTGAACTCAACACTTTGTTTGGCAAAAGGCAGCTTCGGCTGCCTTTTTTTATTAAAGCAGCTTCGGCTGCCTTTTTTCATTCCCTTAATATTTGCGCCCCAGCGCCACATTGGGAAACGCATCTGCAATCGTTGACACCTGACCGCAATGCGCAGCGGTATAGCCGGGCAATTGGTTCACCGCAAACTGAAACGCATCGCTGTTCAAAATTTTCAGCACCGCTTGCAAATGCGGTTTTTCCAGATCGGATTGGTTGCACAGCAAAAAATAACGCTCGGTGGCCAAAGGTAAAAACTCCAACTTAAAACGCCGCGCCGGTGTTTCCACGCCAAACCCGACATCTGCCATGCCGCTGGCCACATAGGCTGCCACTGCTGCATGGGTGAATTCAGCCTGCTCGTAACCGGCTATCTGTGACGGATCAATCTGCGCCTTCTTCAAAAAACATTCGAGCAGAAAACGCGTGCCGCTGCTGGGCTGGCGGTTGACAAAGCGCAAGCCCTTGCGGGTCAGGTCTTGCACCTCGTAAATTTTGTGTGGGTTGCCGCTGGCCACCATGAAACCTTGGCGGCGGGTCGCCACATGAATGATGCGGCTCTGGTGAGGGATCAGCCAGCGTGCGTAATGTTTGAACGCGATTTCCTCAAACTCGCCTTGAGGAATGTGGAAACCGGCGATTTCACAGGCGCCTTCGTGCAAAGACGCCACAGCCTCGGTACTTCCCACGTATTTGCGCTCGACATGCATACCTGAGAGGGTCAGGTTTTCAATCATCTTCTCGACAGCAAATCCGTGGCTGGCATGCACACGCAAGGCGTCGTTGTTGCTGGACAACAATCGGCCGATTTCGCCTTCTAGCTCGGAGGCCAATGTCTCGAGCATGGGGGTCAATCTGGCGTTGATACGGTGACCGGCCCACACCAGTTTTTCAGCCAGTGGCGTCAAAGTCGATCCCTTGCCGCGTTCCATGTTCAACAAAGACATGCCCAGTTGGGCTTCTCCTTGGCGAATCAAATTCCATGCGTGCCTGTAGGAGGCGCCGGTTTTTTTGCATGAACCGGACAAGCTGCCATGGCCTTGCACCTCGGCCAGCAATTCAAGCAAGCGGGGGGCTAAGTTTTGACCAGCCGCATCGCTGATGGTCCACTGAGGTTTGATCGAGACTTTATGCATGGGAGTAAATAGGCTTTTAACAGCATATTAGTTGTGTGTCACAAAACAATCATAACGGACACCGATACTCATATTGCAGCTTGTCAGTGCTTACCCTAGACTGCATTGTGCTGGGAAAGCATACGTTAAAGTCGCTTGCTGACAAAATTTCCCAACCCCAAACATGGAGACACCATGAGTTCAACCTCAGAAGATTCAGGAAGCCCGGGATTTCTTTCCAAAGAACGCATCATTGCGGGCGAAGGTTTCAACCGCTGGCTGGTTCCACCTGCTGCTTTGGCCATTCATTTGTGTATCGGCATGGCATACGGATTTTCCGTTTTTTGGTTGCCCTTATCCAAAGCGCTCGGCATCAAAGACGCCATCAAGTGTGGCCCTGACATCGGTTTCTTTCAAGAATTGTTCATCACCACCTGCGACTGGAAAGTCTCCACGCTGGGTTGGATGTACACCTTGTTTTTTGTGTTGCTAGGAAGTTCTGCGGCACTGTGGGGCGGTTGGCTTGAGCGTGCGGGTCCGCGCAAAGCCGGCGTAGTGAGCGCATTGTGCTGGTGCGGCGGCATGTTGATTGCTGCCTTGGGCGTGTATACCCACCAATTCTGGTTGATGCTCTTGGGTTCGGGTGTCATCGGCGGCATCGGTCTGGGTTTGGGCTACATCTCACCCGTGAGCACCTTGATCAAATGGTTCCCGGACCGCCGTGGCATGGCCACCGGCATGGCCATCATGGGTTTTGGTGGTGGCGCCATGATCGGCTCACCCTTGGCTGCTGAATTGATGAAGCACTTTGCTACTGACCTTGAAGTCGGTGTCTGGCAGACCTTTGTATGTATGGCTTTGGTCTATTTCGTCTTCATGATGGCCGGTGCCTTGGGTTACCGCGTACCTGCCACCGGTTGGAAGCCAGCCGGTTGGACACCACCAGTGCAACAAGCCAGCAACACCATGATCACGCAAAACCACGTGCATGTCAGCAAGGTCTGGGGCATTCCCCAGTTCTGGATGGTGTGGGTGGTGTTGTGCATGAACGTGTCCGCTGGTATAGGCGTGATTGGCATGGCCAGCCCCATGTTGCAGGAAGTCTTCGGCGGCAGCCTGATCGGTGTGGACGCCAAGTTTGGTGACTTGGACAAAGCCCAGCTCACTTTGATTGCAGGCGTGGCAGCGGGCTTCACGGCCTTGTTGAGTTTGTTCAACATTGGCGGTCGTTTCGTATGGGCCAGTTTGTCAGACAAACTGGGCCGCAAACTCACCTACATCATCTTCTTTGTGTTGGGTGGCGCGCTCTACGCTTCTGTGCCTGCCAGCGCCATGGCCGGTAACAAGTTGCTGTTTGTAGCGGCGTTTTGCATCATCTTGAGCATGTACGGCGGCGGCTTTGCCACGGTGCCTGCATACCTGGCTGACTTGTTCGGTACGCAAATGGTCGGCGCCATCCACGGCCGCTTGTTGACTGCATGGGCAACTGCGGGCATCTTGGGCCCCGTGGTGGTCAATTACATGCGTGACTACCAACTCGGCTTAGGCCTTCCCCGCGAGCAGGTCTACAACCAAACCATGTTCATTCTGGTCGGCATGCTGGTAGTGGGCTTGATCGCCAACCTGATGATCCGCCCGGTGAATGTCAAACATTTCATGACGCCTGAAGAACTGGCTGTCGAGAAAAAACTCGCGCATGAAAAAGCCAGCGCTTCTGAAGTTGGCAGTGGCCAAGGCGGTTCCACACACACCAACCCTTTGTGGGTGGCATTGGCTTGGACAGCAGTGGGCATTCCGCTGGCATGGGGCATCTACCGCACCTTGCAAAGTGTGGGCAAATTTTTTAACTGATAACGCCAATGAATAAACCTCTTGAAGCCCCTGAATTGCTGACCGTCAGCCGCCTGTTACCTGAATTTAAAGACATGCCGGGCGGGCTGATGCCCTTGTTGCACGCGATACAAGAGGCTTTGGGGTTTATTCCAGCCAGCGCCGTTCCCATGATGGCCGAGGCCATGAACCTCTCACGCGCAGAGGTGCATGGCGTCATCACCTATTACCATTTTTTCCGCAGCAAAGCGCCCGGTAAACACGTGGTGCAAGTGTGTCGCGCCGAGGCTTGTCAGTCATGTGGCAGCGAAGAACTGCTGGCGCAAACCGAAGCCTTACTGGGTTGCAAATTGCATGAAACCAGTGCCGATGGCCGCTTCTCTTTGGAGCCTGCGTATTGCCTGGGCTTGTGCGCTTCATCGCCTGCGGTGCAAATTGACGACAAACTGTATGCACGCATGAACCAGACACGCATGGCGCGTCTGGTGGCCGATATTGGGAGCGCCTCATGACCACGGTATTTATTCCTTGCGATAGCGCGGCCTTGGCTGCTGGTGCGGACGAAGTCGTTGATGCTTTGCACAAAGAAGCCACAGCGCGCGGTATGGTTATTGATGTGCAACGCAACAGTTCGCGCGGCATGTTCTGGCTTGAACCCTTGGTTGAAGTCGTCACTGCCAAAGGCCGCATGGCTTATGGACCGGTGACTTTTGAAGACGTGCCTTCTTTGTTTGAAGCCGGTTTTTTGAATGGCGGCTCGCATGCTTTGTCACTCGGTTTGACAGATGACATCGCTTATCTCGCCAAACAACAACGCCTGACCTTTGCCCGCATGGGCATCACACGGCCCTTGTCTTTGGATGATTACGCCGCGCACGGCGGCTGGGCTGGTTTGCAAAAAGCCGTGGCTATTGACGGCGCGGAAGTGGTGCAAAACGTTTTGGATTCGGGCTTGCGCGGGCGCGGCGGTGCGGCGTTTCCGGCAGGCATCAAATGGCGCACTGTGCGTGCCACCACAGCCACGCAAAAATACGTGGTGTGCAATGCCGACGAAGGCGACTCGGGCACGTTCTCCGACCGCATGACCATGGAGGGCGACCCCTACATGCTGATCGAAGGCATGACCATCGCCGGTGTGGCAGTGGGTGCCACAGAGGGTTACATCTACATCCGTTCTGAATACCCGCACGCCATTGCCACCATGACCACCGCCATCAGTCTGGCGCAAGCCGCAGGCTATCTGGGCGACAACGTGTTGGGCAGCGGCAAGGCATTTCATTTGCATGTACGCAAAGCTGCTGGCTCCTACGTGTGTGGTGAAGAAACCGCCATGCTCGAGAGCATCGAGGGCAAACGCGGCATCGTTCGCGCCAAGCCGCCCTTGCCTGCCCTAGAAGGTTTGTTCGGTCAACCGACCGTCATCAACAATGTGATCACGCTGGCGACTGTGCCCATCATCATGGCCAAGGGCGCAGCGTTTTACAAAGACTTTGGCATGGGCCGCTCCACCGGCACGCTGCCGTTTCAAATCACCGGCAACATCAAGCAAGGTGGTTTGGTTGAACGTGCATTCGGTCTGACATTGCGCGAATTGCTGTTTGATTTCGGCGGCGGCAGTCGCAGTGGTCGTCCGATCAAAGCGGTGCAAGTCGGCGGACCGCTGGGTGCGTATGTGCCTGAGTCGCAATGGGATGTGCCCTTGGACTATGAGGCCTATGCCTCACTCGGTTTGGTGGTCGGTCACGGCGGCATCGTGGTACATGACGACACGGCCAACATGGCCAAGTTGGCGCGTTACGCCATGGAGTTTTGTGCGCTTGAGAGTTGCGGCAAATGCACGCCGTGCCGCATCGGATCCACACGTGGCGTGGAAACCATTGACCGCATCGCCACTGCATCTAACAAAGAACAACAAGTGCATTTGCTGCGCGATTTGTGCGACACCATGTTGCACGGCAGCCTGTGCGCCATGGGCGGCATGACGCCCTATCCCGTGCTCTCCGCACTCAAGCATTACCCCGCTGATTTCGGTTTGGAAAAAACCGAATCCACTGTCTCTTAAGGAACCCCCATGTTGATGTATCTGAAACAAGAACGCGACCATGGCACACCGGCGCGCACCTCTGAAGAAACCGTCAGTCTGCATATTGACGGCTACGAAGTCAGCGTACCCAAAGGCACTTCGCTTATGCGTGCAGCGGTTGATGCGGGCATACAAGTACCCAAGCTGTGCGCGACCGATAGCCTGGAGCCTTTTGGTTCCTGCCGCTTGTGTCTGGTTGAAATCGACGGTCGCAAAGGCTATCCGGCGTCTTGCACCACGCCTGCCGAAAACGGCATGGTGGTGCACACCCAAACGCCAAAGTTGCAAGACCTGCGCAAAGGCGTGATGGAGTTGTACATCTCCGACCACCCGCTCGATTGCCTGACATGCAGCGCCAACGGCAACTGCGAATTGCAAGACATGGCCGGTGTCACCGGATTGCGCAATGTGCGCTACGGCGTGGGCGCGCAAGCCGGCGACCACCATTGCGATATGCAAAAGGACGAGTCTAACCCTTACTTCACCTACGATCCAAGCAAATGCATTGTGTGTAACCGTTGCGTTCGCGCCTGCGAAGAAACACAAGGCACGTTTGCATTGACCATTTCCGGCAGAGGTTTCGAGAGCCGTGTGTCACCGGGGCAAGACCAGCCGTTCATGGACAGCGAATGCGTGTCCTGCGGTGCTTGCGTCGAAGCCTGCCCCACCGCCACTTTGCAAGAAAAATCCATCATTGAATTGGGTCAGCCCGAACACAGCCTGATCACCACTTGTGCTTATTGCGGTGTCGGCTGCGGCTTCAAGGCCGAGATGAAAGGCAACACCGTGGTGCGCATGGTGCCTTGGAAAGACGGTAAAGCCAATGAAGGCCATTCGTGTGTGAAAGGCCGTTTCGCCTGGGGCTATGCCACGCATCAAGACCGCATCACCAAGCCGATGATTCGCGCGAAGATCACCGACCCATGGCAAGAGGTGAGCTGGGACGAGGCCATCAACCACGCGGCCTCCGAGTTCAAACGCATACAAGCCAAACACGGCAAAGACTCTGTGGGCGGCATCACCTCTTCGCGTTGCACCAACGAAGAAACCTATCTGGTTCAAAAACTGGTGCGTGCCGCGTTTGGCACGAACAACGTAGACACTTGTGCCCGTGTGTGCCACTCCCCTACCGGTTATGGTTTGGGACAAACCTTTGGCACATCGGCTGGCACACAAACCTTCAAATCAGTGGAACACGCCGATGTGTTGCTCGTCATCGGCGCCAACCCCACCGATGCTCACCCGGTGTTTGCGTCCCGCATGAAACGCCGTTTGCGCGAAGGCGCCAAACTCATCGTCGCTGACCCGCGCAAGATCGATCTGGTCAGCAGCCCACATGTGAAGGCGCAACACCATTTGGCTTTGCGCCCCGGCACCAACGTCGCGCTCATCAACTCATTGGCGCACGTGGTGGTCACCGAAGGTTTGGTAGCTAAGGACTATGTGGCCAAGCGCTGCGATGACAAGAGCTTTAACGAATGGTGCGAGTTTGTATCCAAGCCTGAAAATTCACCCGAAGCTTTCGAGAGCGTGACCGGCGTGCCCGCCGCTGAAGTGCGCGCCGCTGCCCGCATGTATGCGGCTGGCCCTAACTCTGCCATTTACTACGGTTTGGGTGTGACCGAGCATTCACAAGGCTCGACCATGGTCATGGGCATTGCCAACTTGTCGATGGCTTGCGGCATGGTCGGTCGTGAAGGTGTAGGTGTGAACCCCTTGCGTGGTCAAAACAATGTGCAAGGCGCTTGCGACATGGGCAGCTTTCCGCACGAGTTGCCCGGCTATCGACATATCTCTGACACCACCACCCGCACGCTGTTTGAAGGTGCATGGGGCGTCACACTCAGCCCCGAACCGGGCCTGCGCATCCCCAATATGTTTGATGCCGCCATGGACGGCTCGTTCCTCGGTTTGTATTGCCAAGGCGAAGACATTGTTCAATCCGACCCGGACACACAACACGTGGCTGCGGCTTTGTCAGCGATGGAATGCATCGTCGTGCAAGACATCTTCTTGAACGAAACCGCCAAATACGCGCATGTGTTTTTACCCGGCTCTTCGTTCCTGGAAAAAGACGGCACCTTCACCAACGCCGAGCGCCGCATTTCGCGTGTGCGTCAAGCCATGCCGCCAATGGCTGGCTTGGCTGACTGGGAAGTCACAGTCAAACTAGCGAAAGCGCTGGGCTACGACATGCACTATGCGCATCCGCAAGAGATCATGAAAGAAATCGCTGCACTGACACCGAGTTTTTCGGGTGTCAGTTATGAAAAGATTGACCAGCACACCAGTTTGCAATGGCCTTGCAATGCAGACACCGCAGACGCAGGCATTGACATCATGCACGTCAGTGGCTTTGTACGCGGCAAAGGCAAATTCTTCCCCACGCAATACGTGGCGTCTCAAGAAAAAGTGACGCGCAAATTCCCGCTGCTTCTCACCACCGGTCGCATCTTGTCGCAATACAACGTGGGTGCGCAAACACGCCGCACCGACAACAACCTGTGGCACGATGAAGACCGCTTGGATATTCACCCGCATGATGCTGAAGAACGCGGCATCAAAGACCATGACTGGGTCGGCATCGAGAGCCGCTCCGGGCGAACCGTGTTGCGCGCCCGCGTGACCGAGGCCATGCAAGCCGGTGTGGTCTACACCACCTTCCACTTCCCCGAGTCCGGTGCGAATGTGATCACCACCGATGCATCTGACTGGGCAACCAATTGTCCCGAGTACAAAGTGACGGCGGTGCAAGTGGTGGCGGTCAGCCAACCTTCCGAGTGGCAACAAAACTACCAGCGTTTCAACAAAACCCAGCTCGATTTGCTGGCGAAAGCGCAAGCCGACAGTTTTGAGGTAGTCGGCAAGTGAAGATGCACACGGCCCTTTTCGCCAGTCTGGCTGAAGAGGTGCCGGTGGCCTTGGTGTTCAACGGCATCTCACATGCAGTCATGATGGCCACGCCTTTGCACTTGGAAGACTTTGCGCTCGGCTTTGCGCTCAGCGAAGGCTTGATTGAGCACGCCGCGCAACTGTATGGTGTTGAAGTGATTGAACAACCGCTGGGTGTGGAAGTTCACCTAGAGGTCGCCGCCCAATGCGAAGCGCGAT
>CANHLD010000061.1 GCA_947461325.1 Comamonadaceae bacterium | reverse complement strand
TGCGCTTGATCGGCTTGTGTTTGCGCTTGTAACGGTCGATCGCGCACATCCTGCACGCTGAGCGCCGAGGCGATGATGAGCACTTCTCTCAATGAATGCAACTCTCTGGCCGCCAAAATCATTCGCGCCACGCGCGGGTCCAAAGGCAATTTGGCCAATGTCTTGCCGATGGGCGTGAGGCTATTGTCGTCAAACACAGCGCCCAACTCGGTCAGCAATTGAAAACCGTCGGCAATCGCTTTGGGGCGCGGCGCTTCCAGAAACGGAAAATCGGCCACGTCGCCTAAGTGCAGTGACATCATGCGCAATATCACCCCGGCCAGAGAGCTGCGCAATATCTCCGGCTCAGTGAAACGCGGTCTGCCGTTGAAATCTTTTTCGTCATACAAGTGTATGCAAATACCATCGGCGACACGGCCGCAGCGACCGGCGCGTTGGTTGGCCGCTGATTGGCTGATGGGCTCGACCAGCAACTGCTCGACCTTGCTGCGAAAGCTGTAGCGCTTGACCCTCGCCAGACCGGCGTCGATGACAAAACGTATGCCCGGCACGGTCAACGAAGTTTCGGCGACATTGGTGGCCAGCACGATGCGCGGTGCGCCACCGATCTCGAACACGCGCTCTTGCTCGGCTTGCGTGAGGCGTGCGAACAGCGGCAGCACATCCACATGCCGCGTGTACGCGTTGTGCGAGAGGTGACCGCGCAAATGCTCGGCGGCTTCGCGTATCTCGCGCTCTCCCGGCAAAAAAACCAGAATGTCGCCGCGTGGTGCGCCACTCCACAACTCGTCCACTGCGTCGGAGATGGCGTTGCCTATGTCGTACTCGCGGCTTTCTTCCCAAGGGCGGTAACGCATTTCCACCGGAAAAGTGCGGCCCGACACCATCAACACAGGAGCCGGGCCTTTGGCACTGGCGAAATGCTGGGCGAACCTATCGGCGTCAATGGTCGCCGAGGTGATGATGATTTTTAAATCGGGGCGGCGCGGCAGTATTTGTCTGAGGTAGCCCAACAAAAAATCGATGTTGAGGCTGCGCTCGTGCGCCTCGTCAATGATGAGCGTGTCGTAGGCCAGCAGCAATGGATCGGTTTGCGTTTCGGCCAACAATATGCCGTCGGTCATCAGCTTGACCGAGGCGTCCCGCGACAGCTTGTCCTGGAAACGCACTTTGTAGCCGACCACCTCGCCTAAGGGTGTATTGAGTTCCTCGGCAATGCGCTTGGCCACAGAGGTGGCGGCAATGCGGCGGGGTTGGGTGTGGCCGATGATTTGGCGGCGTTTGGGTTTGGATAAATGGGGGGCAGACTCCGATAAATTGGGGTCAGAGCCCGAGTTTTGCTGCGCAAAATCGGGATCTGACCCCAATTTATCTGCCCTCAAATTTTTATTTGGAAAATCGGTATCTGACCCCAATTTCTTCCAGCTTCCTCTGCCCAGCGCCAAAGCCATTTTGGGCAATTGCGTGGTTTTGCCGGACCCGGTTTCGCCGCAAACAATCACCACTTGGTGCGCTTGTATGGCCGACATGATGTCGTCACGTCGGGCGCTGACAGGCAGGTCTTCGGGAAATTCAATCGAGAGTGGCAGGTTGAGAGATATCACAGACCGAATTATCCCACGACACATATTCACGTGCTACACTGATTCACATGAACCAGTGTTGACGGAGCTGCCATATGGCCAATCTCACCATTTCCTTGGACGAAAACCTCGTCAAACAAGCGCGTATCAAAGCCATACAAGAAGGCACCTCGCTCAGCGCCAAGGTGCGCGAAATGCTGGCGGCCTATGTGCGGCAAGACGCGCCCGTAAAAGCCGCGGTCGTCCCCAAACTGCCCGTCTCTAAGGCCACTGGCGGCTTGATGCCTGGGATCGATCCCAGCAGCAACCGCTCCTTCTATGAAGCCATGGACGCTGATATGGATATCAACAGTATCAAATGACACCTGATGTGAACGTGCTGGTAGCAGCTTACCGCCCAGATCACCCGTACCACCTACCCTCACGCAGTTGGCTGGACGACACAGTGCGTCAGGCGGCCAACGGCCGTGCGAGTTTGCAACTATTGGGCATGGTGGTAACAGGTTTTGTCCGCATCACCACCCACCCCAAAATATTCCACGAAATTGATCCCTTGCAAGATGTGAGCGACTTTATTGACAGTCTGCTTAGCTGTCCCGGGGTGCAATTTCAAGGTCACGGCTCAGTGTGGCCATACTTTAAAGAACTGTGCCTGACACAACAAGTTCGGGGCAATCTGGTCAGTGATGCTTGGATTGCGGCAACCGTCATGCAATCTGGTGAGACACTCTGCACATTCGATCGCGACTTCACCCGCTTGCTGCCCTCTAACCAATTGATTCTGCTAAAGCCTTAAAGATTCAAACCCATGTCCACAGTTTTCAATTTCACTTTCGTCCCTTGGTTCCGCTCGGTCGCGCCCTACATACACATGCACCGAGGCAAAACCTTTGTGGTTGCCATTGCAGGAGAGGCCATTGCCGCCGGCAAATTGCCCAGTCTGGTGCAAGACCTGGCCATGATCCAAAGCATGGGCGTCAAAGTAGTGCTGGTGCACGGCTTTCGCCCTCAGGTGAATGAGCAACTCAAAGCCAAAGGCCATGCGCCCAAATACTCTCACGGCATTCGCATCACCGACAGCGTGGCGCTGGACTGCGCACAAGAAGCTGCCGGGCAACTGCGTTATGAAATAGAAGCGGCGTTCAGCCAAGGCTTGCCTAACACGCCGATGGCGGGCGCGACTATTCGGGTCATCTCCGGCAATTTCATCACCGCGCGACCTGTGGGCATCGTCGACGGCGTGGATTTCCAGCATTCAGGCTTGGTGCGCAAAGTCGACGTCACCGGTATCAGCAAAACGCTGAGTTTGGGCGCCATGGTGTTGTTGTCACCGTTTGGTTTTTCGCCGACTGGTGAAGCGTTCAACCTGACCATGGAAGAAGTCGCCACGTCAGTGGCCATTGCCTTGCAGGCCGACAAACTCATCTTCGTGACCGAGGTGCCGGGCATTCGCGTCAAACCGCTGGAAGCCGCTGGAGAAGACAACCCGATTGACACCGAAATGCCGCTGGATGTCGCTGAGCAATTGCTGGCCGACGCCCCACCAGCCAACCAACCGACAGACATTGCTTTTTACCTTCAACATTGCGTCAAAGCTTGCAAGCACGGTGTGGAGCGCAGCCACATACTTCCTTTCGCGGTCGATGGTGTGTTGCTGCTGGAGATATATGTGCACGACGGCATCGGCACCATGGTGGTCGACGAACGGTTGGAGAGTTTGCGCGAGGCTACGCCGGACGATTTAGGCGGCATTTTGCAATTGATCGAACCTTTAGAGAACGACGGCACCTTGGTGCGCCGTGAACGCACCGAGATAGAACGAGACATCGGTAACTACACGGTTATTGAACACGATGGCGTCATCTTCGGATGCGCTGCCCTCTATCCGTATCCTGAAAACAAAACCGCCGAAATGGCGGCTCTGACCGTATCCCCTCATTCTCAAGGCCAGGGGGATGGAGAAAAAATCCTTCGCCGTATCGAACAACGGGCGCGTCACCTTGGTGTAGAAAGTATTTTCGTGCTGACCACACGCACCATGCACTGGTTTTTAAAACGCGGCTTTGTGCAAGTGCCTATTGATTGGCTGCCGCAAGCGCGTTTGCGCAAATACAGCCCGGACCGCAAGAGTGTGGTGCTGGTCAAACGCCTGCCTTTGAGCTGAGGCGTGGCAACTGACAGGCCTGAATAGGTTGGGTGGCTCTAGGGTGCTGGTTGAAAATGATCGTCGTTGGCGGCTTGGGTGTGCTGGCCCAATTTGCGCCAAACCACAGCAACCAACCATATGGCCATTCCAATAAACACAAGAAACGTCCAGTTGGCGATAGAGCCCCCTAAAAAAGTCCAGTCGATCTTGGTGCAGTCACCACTGCCCCTGAAGATCAGCGGAATGGTGCGTTGCAGAGGAAACGCTTCGATCATGCCGTAGAAGTCCCGTCCGCAACTGACAATGTTTGGCGGGTACCACTGCAACCAAGACTGGCGTGCAGCAACAAATGCGCCGAAGCCAGCGGTGAGCACACCCACTGCCACCAATACCTGCCCTGCTCTTTTATAGGTGAATACCAAGCCAATCAATGCGATCAAGGCAACGACCGTCATTGCGTAGCGTTGCACGATACACATGGGGCAAGGCTCCAAGCCGACCACATGCTGCAAATACAAGGCAAAGCCCAGTGGCCCGATACAAGCCATAAGCAACAAGGCCCAAGCCTGCCGAGCGGTTATCAGGTTCAATAATTTCAAAGGCGCGACCATACAAAATTCCCAGAGTGCATGCAAGTCTAGCCAGTTTCCAAACAAGCGCATGGTGTTTGGTCTGATGGGTGACTGGCGGCAGGGGATTCAAAGCTTGCTACAGTCACGGCTTTGTCTGACACACGCGAGGAATTTCATGGCACGCACCGTTCATTGCATCAAACTGGAAAAAGAAGCTGAAGGCTTGGACTTTCCGCCCTACCCCGGCGACCTCGGTAAACGCATCTGGGAAAACGTCAGCAAAGATGCCTGGGCAGCCTGGTTAAAGCACCAGACCATGTTGGTGAATGAAAACCGCCTAAACCTAGCCGATTTGCGCGCCCGCCAATACCTGGCCCGTCAAATGGAAAACCATTTCTTCGGCGATGGTGCAGACGCCGCACAAGGCTATGTGCCTCCACCTGCCGCTTGATATTTGAATGAATCTGGATAAGCGCTGCATTGTCATTGGCGCTGGTGTGGCTGGTGCTGCATGCGCACACATATTGGCTGACAGAGGCTGGCAGGTCAAATTGCTAGACATGGCCAAAGAACCGTGCGCGGCGGCATCCGGTGTGCCTGTGGGCATGTTGTCCTGCCACGCATCGCCAGACGACAATCCTTTGTCACAACTCACACGCGCGGGCTTGCAAGCCACTGTTGCGTTTGCCAAGGAACATTTGATCGAGGGACAAGATTGGTCGGCATGCGGTGTTCTAGAGAGACGACTCGCCGACTCATCCCATACCAAGAAACCTTGGCAGGAACCCGAGCAAGACAGCGTCTGGTTTTCCCATGTGCAACTCGCGCAGCCAGAGCAACTGCTTCAAGCCGGTCTGAGTGATGAACTCTCACATGATCTGTGGCAGCCGCAAGGTGCGTGGATTAAGCCGCTTGCGCTGGTGCGAGCTTTGTTAAGCAACGACGACATTCTTTTTATGGGCTTGCACGAAGTCGAGAGCATGCAAAAAAGTCCGGCCACCGGCGAATGGCAATTGCGTCTGAAAAACCATATTCCCATTCCCAACATGGGTAGCTCACACACGTACGCCACTGAAACTGCACCGCATGTGGTGATTGCCACCGGCGCGCAAACACCTGATTTTTTGAACCAAGTTTTATATGAGCCAGATATGGGCTTGCACCCAATTGCAGGTCAAGTGTCATGGGGGTTGCACGACCACAGCGCTGATTTACCGAAATTTGCGGTCAACGGCCATGGCAGTTTTGTGGCGCATGTTCCCACTACAGATGGATTGGCCTGGTACACAGGATCGACATTTGACAGACACCAGTCGCACTTGGTCGCAACGGGTGAAGCGCATGCGCATAACCGGCAACGGCTCAGCGAGTTATTACCCGCCGTCGCCGATACGCTTGCCTCTCAATGGAATGACACTGCGCAGATCAAGTCATGGAACGGTGTGCGGTGTGCATCCATCAACCGCTTACCCAAGCTTGGACCGCTGGATGAAAAGCGTTTACCCGGGTTGCATATGTTGTCTGCGTTGGGCTCGCGCGGGTTGACTTTGGCTTTGTTGTGTGCCCAGGTTGTGGCTGATCGCATGGAAGGTACACCGCCTGCGCTGTCAGAAGCCTTGCTCAAAGCCATGCAGTGCGAATTGCCTCAGGGATAAAAAAACGCAGTCCTATCGGACTGCGTGTGAATGTTCCCTCAGAAGTATGTTTTTTCTTAGAAATTGAGTTGGGTTCTCAATGACAACACTTTTTCTGAGCCGGTTGAGCCCAGCGTGGCTGGTGTGGTCGTTGTTAAATAGGTGACGGGTCTGTCAAAGTAAGTTTCTGAGTAATTCATCAAGATTCGTGAATTGGGGTTCAGAATCCAGTTTAAACCCAGAGTCAGCGTTTGCGCTTTTTCAGAATTTTCCCCTCGGCTTGTCCATCCAGAAATGCTGTTGACCTTGGTACTGCCTGTGGATACTGCTCCAGCCACGTTGCTTCTTCCAGTAAAAGTGGTGGGCTCGGTGACGTCATAGGTTGAATAACGAACACCCAATTGCCAAGCACCCCATCCTCCCCCGGACCCTGAACTGAAATTGGCTTTGGGCTTCACGGTCGTGAATGCCCCAGACTTGTATGAATTCGCCCAACTTTCACCAGTCAGGTTGTAGAAAAATTCGTAGTAGGCGGCCTTGGCTTTGATATCGAAGTTGGTTGAGTACAAGCTGCCAGCTGTGCAACCCGTAGTGGCGTCAACGCAATAGTTCTTAGAACTGGCACCAAACGTTGAATTGAAATACTCGGATTGAAATTTAAATGGGCCAGTTGCCAATGCCAATTCCAATCCTTGAAGATTCTTATTGACGTTGGCAGCGTTGTTACCTGCTATACCGTAACCCGCAGTCACGGTATCGCCCGCGATTTGCGCACGGTAGGCATTGGCCATTCCTCTGTTTTCAGTTCTGAACGATAACACTGTTGCGCGGGTGATGGTGGAAGCAGCCACGCCGGTGTCAGACGATGTGGTCGGCACCACTTCATACTTGCCCCTGTCTACTGCCGCACCCAAGTGAATCACCGTATCAGTGCTTCCGCCACGCAATTCAGCCAAGTTGGCTGTGACTCGACCAATTCCTAATGTTCCAATGTGGTTGGTATTGGACAGTTCATTGAACCCGTCTTGGTAAGCAGAGACAGCATAGGTCAAACCTGTGGTGGGTTCACCAAATACCATGGCACCGTTCCTCTGAGCGGCGACCATTTGGTTACCGTAAGACCGCTCCATAAAGTCAATCGCGTTGGCGCTGGTTTGTTCCTCTAAAGAAAAAGGTTGCTTGAACCGACCCACTCGAACTTGCGCTTGCTTGTTGTAGTTGTAGTTGATATAAGCGCGGTGAACCAAGTTTGAACTGGAACCCACCAAATTGGTCAGCACTTCAAAATCGATGTTTTTATAAAGCGTGCCGTTGATGCCAATGCGTGCTCTTCGAACTTCAAAATTGTCCGCGCCAGATGCTGAGTCTTTGTCTTCTGATGTGGTCAAACCATTGTTGATATTGCGTACATCAAAATGAACCAGGCCAGTAAGTTTGATGCTGTTCTCTCCATCAGCCGATACCCAGCCGAAACCACTGGGCTGAACGCTACCGTTCTTTTCGTCTTTTTTGGTGTATTCAACCGCTTTTTGCACTTCTTTGGCTTGCACACCCAAAGCGTCCTGGACAAACTGAACAGGGGGCACAGATTCCAATGGCTTGCTGTTCCATTCCTCTAAAGTTTTGTCGTAGTCTTTTTGACTGATGACACCTTTTTTCAGCAAGACTTCGAGAATGGCTTTGGCGTCTTCGAGCCCAGCCATGGCCGGACTCGCAAACAAAACAGTGGCCAGCAAAGTCGCTGTCAATTTATGGCGACGCGGGTGATGTGGAATTGACAATTTCATGTTGTTTCCTTAAAAAAAATTAACGCTTAATGGATTGGGAAATCTGGTCGTAAATGGCGCCATCGGCAAAATGCTCTTTACTGGCTTTGTCCCAACCGCCGAAGGCTTGTTCAATGGTGAACAGTGGCAACTTAGGCAAAGCTTTTTCGAATTTGGCTTTGATTTTTTCGTTGATGGGCCGGTAAAAGTTTTTGGCTGCAATCTCTTGGCCTTCATCAGAGTACAAGTACTGCAAGTAGGCTTCGGCCACTTTGCGTGTGCCTTTGCGATCCACGTTTTTATCCACCACAGTCACTGGCGGTTCAGCCAAAATGCTGATGGATGGATACACAATATCCACCTTGGAGCCAAATTCTTTTTCCAACAAATACGCTTCGTTTTCCCAAGAAATAAACACATCGCCCTGGTTACGCTGAGCGAATGTCACTGATGAACCACGCGCGCCTGAATCCAACACTGGCACATTGGTGTAGAGCTTGGTGACAAACTCTTGCGCCTTGGCATCACTTCCATACTTACGTTTAGCAAACTCCCAAGCGGCCAAATAGTTCCAACGCGCACCACCCGAAGTTTTCGGATTGGGTGTGATGACTTTGATACCAGGCTTGACCAAATCGTCCCAGTCCTTGATACCTTTGGGGTTGCCCTGCCGCACCACCAACACGATGGTGGAGGTGTAAGGCGATGAGTTGTGGGGCAAACGCTTTTGCCAGTTTGGGGGTATCAAATGGGCTTGCTTATTCAATGCATCCACATCGCCCGCCAAAGCCAAGGTGACCACATCAGCGTCTAAGCCATCAATCACCGAACGGGCTTGTTTGCCAGAACCGCCGTGTGACTGCTTGATGGTGACGTCTTGGCCGCTGGTGGCTTTCCAGTGTTTAGAGAATGCGGCATTGAACTCCACATACAACTCACGGGTTGGGTCGTAAGAAACGTTCAACAGCGTGACCGGGCTTTGTGCATAGCTACTGACCACAATGGCAGAAAAAAGCGCTGCGAAAATGTTCTTTAAAAATAAACGTCTGTACTTCATTTCAATCCTTCAAATCCAATGCAATATTGCAGTGAAGGAATTGTGAAATTTCCCTTCTAAAAAGGGAACAACAGTTTTATTACTAGCTCATCACGTATTTGTCTTAATCAAAAAAATCATTAGCTTATGCATTGAATTTCAAATAAAAAAATATATCGATTTCGCATGCAAGATGAATTTAATGTGCCGGATTTTTGGCCACAAACACCTGCGACTTACGCGGCGTCAACACCAACAACTCGCCTTCCACATATTGTTGGCCCCTGAATTCATTGGCGGGTATTTCAGCTTCAATGATGTCGGGCGTTGAACTGTCGTCGTTGGAAACCAATTCAAGTCTGGCGACCGACCCCACCACCAGAGCCCGCTCTAAACGCGCAATGATGCCGGTGTCACCCGTGGAATAACGCCGCACATCCAAGTCATGCGGGCGAATATAGGTATGCGTTTCGCCTTCTGCGCTGCGGCCCTTGAATAAATTCACATCACCTAAAAACCCATAGACAAACGGGTTGGCCGGGTTGTCCCAGACTTGTTGAGGTGAGCCCACCTGCTCCACCCGCCCACTGTTCATCAACACCACACGGTCGGCCACTTCAAGCGCTTCTTCCTGATCGTGTGTGACAAAAATACTGGTGACATCCAATTCTTCATGCAAGCGACGCAACCAACGGCGTAAGTCTTTACGCACTTTGGCGTCCAGTGCGCCAAAGGGTTCATCGAGCAACAACACGCGGGGTTCCACCGCCAAAGCACGAGCCAAGGCGATGCGCTGACGCTGACCGCCAGAGAGTTGAGACGGGTAACGGTCGCCCAGCCAATCGAGTTGCACCAAATTAAGCAGGTCATGCACTTTCTTTTGAATCG
>CANHLD010000060.1 GCA_947461325.1 Comamonadaceae bacterium | reverse complement strand
TTGACCAAAACCAAGTCCTGTTGCGTGTTCACTTCGGCGACGTGGCGGTTTTCAATGGGTTGCCCGTCTATTTGAATGCCATTCCCTTGAAAAACATAAAGTTGCCTGCGCGTGTCCGCATGCTTGGCGTGGGGTAGCTTCCAGCTCGCACCGGCTTGCATTCCGATGGTGAAGATAGCCAGATCTGCATCCGGTTGGCTGGCCCAGGAGTTGGGCGGTGGCGGCAAGCTACGGGCTTGGTCCAACTCGCCAGCAACCACCACCACATCAGTATGCAAACCCTGTTCATCGGTATGCCGTACTTTTTGAATCTGCTCGCTCCACAACATGGTGAAGTGAGGTTCGGTCATTTTGAGACGTGCAGGCAGGTTCAGCCAAATCTGAAACAGCTCGCAAGGGTTGGGTTTGTCTTGGTCGCGCAGCGGAAACATCTCGCAATGCACGATGCCTTTGCCAGCGGTCAGCCATTGCACATCACCCGGGCCGAAACGCGCGGTGGCACCCAGCGAATCCGAATGGTCAATATGCCCTTGTCGCACGATGGTGACCGTCTCAAACCCCCGGTGCGGGTGGGAGGGAAAGCCGGGAATGGTTTGACCGTGGTACATGCTCCAGCCATCTTTGTTGGCGAAATCGCTGCCCATTTGCCGACCCGCCAAGGAGGCCGCCGGGCCCATGTGTTCGTTTCCGGCGGGGTAGTGATCAACGTGATGCACGCAGAACAAAAACGGGTCGATGGTTTGCCACGGGAATGACAACGGTGCAAATTGACGTACAGATGTGTTTTTCATGGTTCTGCAAGGTTATCAGACATTGAATAGTGGTTTTAAATACACAAAATTAACAAAATTACTATATAAATTGGTTAAAAAAGTAAAAAAATATAGATTAAGTAATTAATTAAGTACCGGTACACAGTATGATTTACCACGAAATAACTCTTTATCAATTTAGGAGGTGTACTGTGGAATCAACCGAATCGGGTATCCAGAATGGATGGTCACTGGTGATCAGTCTGGCGGAGTTGCATCAATGGGAATTAGAAAACCATCCCTTGTTAATGACATTGACCGGCAGGCACTTGTATTACCGGTTGGCTGAGGAGTCGGTGAAAGCAGACCCTGCGCTAGCCAGGGCGTTAAAGGATTTGTTCGGTGGCATGTATTTCACTGAAAAAGCATTGCGCACTCGCATGCGGCAAATGGAAGCAGATGGATTGATACAAGCCGTTACCAGCCACGAAGATGCACGCTCCAAACACTTGGTTCCTACTGAAAAATTTTATGAGTTGATGGCTTTGCATGCCGAGCAAGTCAAAAAGATTTTTGACAAGCATTTTTTATTGATAGAGAAATAAAGCAACGATCCCAAAACACTCATACAAATTAACAGGTCTATTCATGGAAGACAAATTTTCGTTCAAAGTTATTCAAAGCGGACAAAGCAAATTCGCTCGTGTTGTGAAAACCGGAGCAGGTGCCAATGGCAACAGCGCATTGACAGACTTCGCCCGCATCGGCATCAACCCCTGATGAAGCCACAAATTTTTTACCGTTTCGCCGCCATCACTAGGGTGACAGCCCTGGGCATCGGTTCTTTGATCTATACCAATGGGCTGATGGCGCAATTTCCTGAAGCGCAAACGGTCAGTTCACCGCCAACGCTCAAAGCTGTTGAGTTGCCCGATGCTTCTGCATCTTCGGTTGTGTCGGTCATCGCAGGGACAAGCGCTGACGCGTTGATGCTCATGGAATTGCTGAATGCTGCCGCAACCACCTATCCCATGCTGGTGGCTGCACGCACCGAGGCCAAAGCCTCCGCGCAAGATGTGACAGTCTCTGAGCGATTGCGTTGGCCCAGCCTGTCCGCCACGGTAGAGTCGGACACGGGAAACCTGCGTTCATACCCAAATAGAGCGGTGCAGGTAGACCAAACCATTTGGGACGCAGGGCGAAATTCAGCCCGTATCAATGAGAGCAAAGCCCTGGCAGACATCAGTTTGCTGAAAGTGTATTTGCAGCAACAAGAAGTTTTTTTGCAAATTACCAATGCCTGGCAAAACATGATTGCTTCACGCGAGCGTCTGGCTGTGGCTGAGCGTACATTGCAGCGATTACGCAGTTACCAAGCACAAATGCGCCGGCGTGTACAGGCCGAGGCTTCCCCGTCGATTGATCTTGAATTGGTGGATTCACGATTACTGCAAACCCAGGTCGAGGTAAGCGCAGCCAAAATGTCATTGCAAGTGGCCTTGACCCGTTTGGAGCAGTACTCTGGTCTGGACAATTTGCTTGTCCGATCGTCCAGCGCCATGTATGCAGCGAATGTGTCAGATACAGAGGCATTCAATCAAAGGCTGACTCAAATTGATTGGGCGCAAACCGCGACCTCACATCCGCTGGTAGCCAAAACACGGCTTGAAGTGACTCAAGCCAAACAACGCTTGGCATCAAAGCAGGCGGAGGCCTATCCGCAAGTGTTTGCGCGTGTGTACAAACCATTGAATACGTTGCCGAACAACTCGGATACATCAGCCACAGCGTTTTTAGGTTTACGCTACACCCCGGGCGCTGGCTTTGCCAATATCGTTGAAGCGCAAGCCATCAATACCCGCATTCTCAGCACTGAGCAATCTGTTGAGGCGGCGTATCGAGAAACCTTGCAATCCTTGCAAAACGAGCGCGAAGAATTTGTCAATTCACGGACCCGCCTGGCTTCATTGGAGCAAGCGGTCAAGGGTTCAGACAAAGTGCTGGAGTCCTACCAACGGCAATTTCAGGCTGGTCGCAAATCATGGTTGGATTTACTCAACGCAGTGCGCGAAATGGCACAAAACCAATACGCGTTGGCAGATGCCAAGGCAGCCATGGCAGCAGCCATGAACAGGCTGCAAATTCGCATGGGTCAAGACCCTCAATAACCAGATCGCCACCATGAACCCCCCTACGCAACAAACACAATTCATTTGGTCCATGCAACGCCTCGCGCAAATGCAAGGTGGCAGCTTGGATATGTTGAATTTACGTTCTGCCAGTCTGATGTTGGAAACCCATGCCAAGCCTCTTCAAATACTGCACGTGATATGCCAGCAGCTCTCGCTGCCGAAGCCGAAGATTTTGAAGCATCCGGACCGTGTCCATTTGCCTTTGATCTGTTACACCGAGGAGCTGGGCTGGGGGCTGGTGATTGATCGCAACCCTCAAAACTTATGGGTCATCGTGACCCCGCAAGGTCAGCATAACCTCGGGCTAGAAAAACTCACCGGTTGCACTGCATTGCTGCGAATTGCCGAGCCGATTCAATTGGGATTTGGTTTGTCATTTTTAGGCGCCCAAGCACCTGATAACAGCTTCAGCGCATTGGTGAGTCAAGGCTTGAAGCAGCACCGCATGGCATTGATTGAAGCCTGTTTGGCTTCCGGTTTTATCGGGGTGTTGTCGTTGGCGTCTTCACTGTTTTCTATGCAGGTGTATGACCGCGTCATACCTGTTCGCAGCGACTACACCTTGATTATTTTGGGTATGGGTGTTTTTATCAGCATCTTGATTGAGCTGGCTATGAAGTTTGCCCGCTCGCATGTGATGGACCACATCATTGTCGGTTTGGATCAGCGCTTTTCACGAGAGATATTCCAACGCTTACTGCAATTGCGGGTAGACCAGATGCCGGCCTCGGTGGGTAGCTTGTCAGGCCAAATGCGAGGTTACGAGCAGGTGAGGGGGTTTTATACCGCGACCACTTTATTCACTTTGATTGATTTACCACTGGCATTGGTGTTTATGCTGGTCATCATGGTCATCGCCAGTCCTTGGGTAGCCGCTGTTCCATTGGCGTTTGCAGTGATTGCCTTGCTGATGGGGTTTTCTATACGCAAGCAAATCATGTTGCGGGCGAAAGAAGGGGCGGCCATGTCAAACATGAAAACCGGTTTGCTGGTAGAGGCTGTCGAGGGCATAGAAACCATCAAAGCAGGTTCTGGCGGATGGAAGTTTTTGTCACGTTGGATAGGTGTCAATAGCATGACCATACAAAATGACTTGAAGATGCGCAGTGCCACGGAAAGCGTCGGCTATTTATCCGCCACCGTACAACAAGTCAGTTATGCATTGCTAGTGGCCGTAGGCGCCTTGCTGGTGATGCAAGGGCAGATGACCATGGGGGCTTTGATCGCCAGTTCCATTCTCAGCGGACGCATACTCGCGCCGGTGATGGCGATTCCCGGCTTGTTGGTTCAGCATGCGCATGCACAGGCTGCATTGCAGGGCCTAGAGCGAATTTTTCAACTGAAGACAGACAACCACGGTGCGCAAAGTCCATTGGCACCTGGTCAAATTGAAGGCCATTTCAAGCTGGAGGAAGTTAAGTTTGCCTATGGAGATAACCCGCCAGCGCTGGTGTTGCCCAAACTCGAAATACGTGCCGGTGAGCGAATTGCGATTTTGGGTCCCATAGGTGCGGGCAAGTCCACATTGTTGAGATTGCTCAGTGGCATGTACGTACCCATGGCTGGCAGGGTTTTGCTGGATAACCTGGATCTGGCGCATATCAATCGCCAAGTCATCAGTCAGCACATCGGCTATTTGCAACAAGACCACCGTTTGTTTCAAGGCAGTTTGCGTGAAAACTTGTTGATCGGATTGCCTGATCCTGGTGACGACATGATGTTGCAAGCGATGCGGCAAACGGGGATGGATCGTTTTGTGGCCAGTCACCCCAGAGGCTTGGACAGACAAATTGCAGAAGGCGGCAAAGGCTTGAGTGGCGGTCAAAAGCAACTCGTGGCATTCACCCGGTTGGTGTTGTGCAACCCTACTGTGTGGCTTTTGGATGAACCCACTGCCAGCATGGATGACGAGCAGGAGCGCCGATGTCTAAGCGTCTTATCCCAACAGGCGCAAGAAGGAAAGTCACTCCTCATCGTGACCCATAAGCCCAGCGTGTTGCCCTTGGTCAATCGCATCATTGTTGTCTCCGGCAGCAGCATCGTCATGGACGGACCGCGTGACGTGGTGCTGAACGAACTGCAACTGCGCCACAGCCAAGCCACTGCTGAATCCCAAAACCCAACTGCTTTTGTACCTGCCGTATGAACGACATTTCACCACTCTTAAACCGTGACTCGGTTCAACTAACCAATGCGCCGCGCTTGGCCAGATACAGTCTTTGGGTATTGATGGTGGGAATAGTTGCGCTGGTGGTATGGGCCTATTTGGGTCGTATTGACCAAGTGACCCGAGCGCCTGCACAACTCATTGCGCAGGGACGAACGCAACTTGTTCAATCTTCTGACGGCGGTGTGCTGACCCTGTTACATGTCAAAGAGGGAGACAGCGTGACCGCCGGGCAATTGTTGGCGACTTTACAAAAAGAACGAGCTGCTGCTGCCGTGTCTGACAGCAGCGCCAAAGTGGCTGCACTTCGCATCACACTGGCGCGTTTGAATGCTGAGGTCTACAACAAGCCTTTGCAGTTTGAACGGGATTTATGGGGTTATGCAGACTACATCCGCAATCAAACTGATTTGTATAACAAAAGACAAACAGCGTTCAAGGATGACATCCACTCTTTGCAAAGTATTTTGCTTTTGGCAGAGGATGAGTTGCGCATCAACAGTCAGCTTGAAGCGTCAGGCGATGTCAGTCGAGCGGAAATATTGCGACTACAGCGCAGTGTCGCCGACATCAAAGCGCAGATGTCGAGCAAGCGCAACAAGTATTTTCAGGATGCCCAAGCTGAGATGACCAAAGCGCAAGAAGATTTGAGCACGCAAAGCGAACAACTCAAAGACCGATCACAGGTGCTGGACCACACCGAGTTGACCGCGCCGGTGGATGCCATCGTCAACAACATTCGGATCAATACCTTAGGGGGTGTGGTTCGCGCAGGTGAAACCGTCATGGAGTTATTGCCCACGGGTGACCAATTGATCGTAGAAGCCAAAATTCCACCCTCAGACATTGCATTTGTAGCTCTGGGTCAACCCACCAGCATCAAGCTTGATGCCTATGATTCCGCCATATACGGATCTATGCGAGGAGAGGTGTCCTACATCAGCCCTGACGTATTGTTAGAAGAAACCAAGCAGGGCTCAGTCAGCTATTACCGTGTGCGAGTCTCAGTAACGGGCAAGGAGTTCAACGGCGCCAAGGCCGACGCCATCCGACTCCGACCGGGCCTGACAGCCACTGTGGAAATCAAGGCGTTGGACAGAACGGTATTGAGTTATTTGACCAAACCGATCACCAAAACCCTGAGCCAGTCCATGGGTGAGAGATAAATAGCTTTGCCGTTTCAGGGGGATGAGTTCAGTGCTTGGTTACCTGTTACGCGCAGCAATTGGTTACGGTTGAGCGCGCTCAATTGCGGGGGGGTCAACAAAGTCACCACACTGGACAATTGTGCAGGCGTCAATTGCGACACCTGCTCCGGCGTGAATGATTGCAGTTGACGGTTGCTCAAAGACCAAAGCAATCTGGGTGGAATCGCATTCAGTTGCAAAGGCGTCAAAGATTGCAATTGGTTGGTAGACAAGGCGCCAATCTGCGGCGGGCTCAAGTTGGCAACTTGAACCATGGTCAAAGATTGAATTTGCGGTAGACCCATGACAGCTATCGATTGGGGTGTCAGCGCGGCAAATTGACTCAACCCCAAGTTTTGCAAATGACCGGGCGATATGTTGCTGAACGTCACGGGGGTGATGGCATTGATTTGATTCGGCTGCAATGCTTTAAATTGATCTGAAGTCAATGCATTCCATTGCGAAGGGCTCACCAGCGCCAATTGGTTTTCAGTCAATGATTGCAGCAGGACTGGCTTGAGGGCACCCATTTGTCCCGGCGTGATGGCTGTTATCTGGGAAGCAGTGAGGGTCTGCCATTGCTCCGGGGTTAAAGCGTTGAGTAGCCTGGGATTCAAAGCCATGAGTTGTGCGGGCTGCAAACTTTTGAGTTGCTCGCTTGCCAAACCTCTGACTTGCGCATCGCTGAACTGGTTCAATTGCTCGGGCAAAAGTCCGCCTACCTGTGAAGGATTGAGTTTTTGCAATTGAAGTGCATTCCAAGTGGCCCATTGTTGCGGGCTCATTGCCTGTAATTGAGTTGACGTCAAGGCTGCTATCTGTTCTTTGTCCAGCGCATTGATTTGCTGCGAATTCAGCAAGCGCAATTGTTCAGGCTTGAGCTTACTCAGCACCGTGGCCGGGATGATCTCTAACTGTGAAGGTGTCAGGCTTTGCCATTGGCTGTTGGTCAATGCTGACAATTGCACAGGGCTCAGATTGCGCAACACTGTCGGTTCTAGCGCTTTCCATGTATCAGTCGAGATGGCGCTGATTTGTTCGGGTGACAGCAATTGCCATTGGGTCACACTCAAAGTGGCTAATTGTGTTTTGTTTAAGCCGGCCATTTGTTGCGGGGTGAGTAGGCGGATTTGCTGAGGCAGCAACACAGGAATTTTTTGTGCTGTGAATTGATCTGCTGCCAGCTGTTGGAAGTCCTTGTCAATCACCGCGTCTGCGGCTGTTTTGGCTTTGGGCAACAGCAATGGATTGGTAAACGCCTGTAATTGTGTGGGATTGAGTAAGCTCAATTGCTCGGGCTGCAAGGCCTGTTGCTGCTTGGCGTTGAACAAGGCTATTTGTTGCACTTTCAGCGCTGCGATTTGCTCTTTGCTCAAGGCGCTCAATTGGCTCAGTGACAGGTTTGTGATTTGCTCCGTGGTTAAGCGTTGCAATTGGGAGGCCTGCAATTGTTGAATTTGCGAGGGCAGCAACTCACGCCACTGATTTTTTCCGAATTGCGAAATCACATCCGGTGACAACTTGCTGATCTGCTGGGGTGTGATCGCTTGAATTTGCAGAGGTTTGAGTGCGGCCAGGTCTGTGAATTGGATGTTGACGAATTGATCTGGCAGCAGAGCTTGTAACTGTTGAGGCGACATAGACTTCAAGGTCAAGCGGATATAGGCATCATTCAGGCTAGCGAGTTGTTCTGGCAACAGGTACTGTATTTGTTGCTGACTGATTTTTTGCAACTGGGCTTGTGGCAGCGGCGGCAGTTCTTTGGTGTTCAAGGCCTGCCATTGCTCCCGGTTTAATTCAGGCAAATTGTTTTTCATCAAATATTGCAATTGTTCCGGAGACAACGCAGCAAGTTGAGCGGCAGACATACAGTCGGTTTTTTTCTTGACCAGGTCTTTAAATACACCTAGGGGCAGACTGGCCATTTGTTGCGGCTTGAGAGATTTCAACTGATTGCAGGTCAGGCAACCCAATTGCGTTTTGTTCAACACCAAAAAAACATCGGTAGACAAACTGTTCAATTGCACGGGGGTGAGCGATTGCAATTGTGTCTCGCGCATCTGTGCAAATGCTTTGGTAGGCATGACATTCAATTGCACCGCAGACAAAGATGAGATTTGATTCTCCGTGAGTGAAGACCATTGGCCAGATGACAAGACGCTGAGTTGCGAGTCACTGAAAGCCGCCATTTGTGCAGGGGTCAAGCTTGCAATTTGATTCGAATTGAGGACTTTGATTTGTTCTGCATTCAGATTGGCTAACTGCGCAGTGCTAAGTCCTTTGATTTGTGATGGATTGACCACCGAGAATTGCTGGGGTGAAAGATTGGCGACTTGATCGGCATTCAAATACTGAATGCCTTTGATGTCTTTGTCTGTCAATGCATTGACAACAGTATTTGTTCTGTTCAGCCAGTCGTCCGGTGTAGGCGCTTTGTAGCTGATGATGTTTGCGTTGTTATTGACCTGAAGATTGTTTATCGCAGCCACATCAGACTTGTTATTGGTGACTGACGAACTGCCAGACGACGCGGTGATGTTTGGTGTGATGCCCCAAGTGACAGAGGTGGTGTCCGCACTCAGGCTGAGCGTACTGCCAGAGACACTCAAACCGCTGACATAGGTGAGTGTGTAAATGCCTGCTGCAGAAGTGCTGGTGAGCGTGGTGTCAGTCAATGTGCTGCCGCCTTTGGTGATGGCTAAAGCCGCTGTACCTGTCAAGGTATAGCCACTGACCAGATTACCGCTGCTGTCATACAACGCATAGGTCACTGCCGGTTTGATCCCGTAAGCGCTAACCCCGCTGACCGGACGAATGTACAAGGTGCTGGCTTTGAGTTCGGGGTAGCCTGAACTGCTGGCGCTCCATACAGAGGGATCCCATCCTGCGCTCGCCAATGAACTGGTCGATTGCATTTGCGCAGTCGTCAAACCGGAGAGTCCACTGATGCCCGAGGCGGCTGTGATGCCGGAAGTGGTGGTGTTCCAGAAACTGTTGCTGATGGTGCCGCTGTTAGATCCTAAAAATCCGCCCACAGCGCCGGATGTGCTGCTGACGGCGCCCGAAGCATAGGTGTTGCTTAAAGTGCTGCCGGAGCCATTCACGCCGGTAAACCCACCTACGGTGACACTGGTACCGGCGACGCTGACAGTGCCATTTGCGTAACTGTTGCTGACGGTGACACCGACGAGGTCGCCGCTGAAGCCGCCCCATTTGGTCGCCGTGCCAGTGCCAGACGATAGCGACACAGCTCCGCTGGCATAGGATTTTGTAACTGTTCCCCCATACGCATAGCCAAGCAAACCACCTATGCGCGTGCCGTTGCCTGAGGACACCGTGACGTTGCCTGTCGCGTAGGAGCCGCTGATGGTCGCGGCATTGGCGTAGCCGATCAGCCCGCCAAAACTATAGGCAGCGCCAGTGACGCTCACAGCACCTGTGGCGTAAGAGTCGCTCACGGTCCCAGCTGCATATCCAATCAAGCCGCCGCCGCCATATCCAGTCACACCATCGCCAC
>CANHLD010000059.1 GCA_947461325.1 Comamonadaceae bacterium | reverse complement strand
CTGCCCGCCATTGATGAACACCAAGACATACGCGATGCATTGCGTCAGTTGTGCGCAGGCTTTGACAGCACTTACTGGCAAGGCGTAGATGAACAGCGCGGCTATCCGCTAGCTTTTGTGGAAGCTTTAACCAAAGCCGGTTGGCTGGCTGCGTTGATTCCTCAAGCCTATGGCGGTTCAGGCTTGAACCTGACGCAGGCCTCGGTCATCATGGAAGAGATCAATCTCTCCGGCGGCAATGCCGGCGCCTGCCATGGCCAGATGTACAACATGGGCACGGTGTTGCGTCACGGCTCAGACAAACAGAAACAAACCTACCTGCCGCGCATTGCCAGCGGTGAATGGCGTTTGCAGTCCATGGCTGTGACCGAACCCGGCACCGGTAGCGACACCACGCGATTGAAAACCACTGCCGTCAAACGCGGTGACCGTTTTGTGGTGAATGGCCAAAAAGTGTGGATCTCGCGTGTGCAACATTCGGACTTCATGATTTTGCTGGCACGCACCACCCCACTCGCTGAAGTCACACGCAAAAGCCAGGGCTTGTCGGTGTTCATCGTGGACGTGAAAAATGCCTTAGCCAAGGGCATGGTGTTAAAGCCGATTCGCAACATGCCTAACCACGAAACCAACGAAGTGTTTTTCGATGAACTGGAAATACCCGAAGAAAACTTGATCGGTGCAGAAGGCGAAGGTTTCTCTTACATACTGGACGGCTTGAATGCAGAGCGCGCCCTCATCGCCGCTGAATGCATAGGCGACGCTTACTGGTTCATCACCAAAGCACGCAACTATGCCAACACCCGCGAAGTCTTCGGCAGGCCCATAGGCCAAAACCAAGGTATACAGTTCCCTATGGCCGACTGCTACATGCAAACCGAGGCAGCCAACCTGATGCGCTATGAAGCCTGCCTACGTTTTGACGCACACCAGCCTTGCGGCGCACAAGCCAATATGGCGAAATTCTTGGCCGCCAAAGCCTCGTGGGAAGCCGCCAATATGTGTTTGCAAACCCATGGCGGTTTCGGCTTTGCCAGCGAATACGATGTTGAGCGAAAATTCCGCGAGACACGGCTCTACCAAGTAGCGCCCGTTTCCACCAACCTGATTTACGCCTATGTGGCAGAACATGTTTTGGGTTTACCGAAGTCTTACTGATGTCTAAAACCACTTCTCAACCGCTAGACCATATCACCGTGGTGTCCTTGGAACACGCCATCGCCGCGCCGTTTTGCACGCGCCAATTGGCGGATTTGGGCGCACGCGTCATCAAAGTGGAACGCCCGGGGGACGGAGACTTTGCGCGCGGCTATGACAAACGCGCACGTGGTTTGTCGTCACACTTTGTGTGGGTGAACCGCTCCAAAGAAAGTCTGGCGTTGGATTTAAAAAACCCCGAGCACTTGGCAGCACTCAAGCAATTGCTTGGAAAAGCCGATGTGCTGGTGCAAAACTTAGCGCCCGGTGCCACTGCCCGCATGGGACTGGACGCCACCACCTTACGAGCGATTCACCCGCGCTTGATCGTGTGCGACATCTCAGGCTATGGGCTGGACGGTCCTTACCGCGACAAAAAAGCTTACGACTTGTTGATACAAAGTGAAGCCGGTTATTTGTCCATCACCGGCACACCGGAGCACCCCAGCAAAAGCGGTAATTCCATCGCAGACATTGCAGCTGGTATGTACGCCTACACCAGCATATTGGCTGCGCTGATTCACAGAGACAAAACCGGTGAAGGCGCACACATCGATGTGTCCATGTTGGAATCACTGACCGAGTGGATGAGTTTTCCTTTGTACTACGCCACTGACAACGCGCCACCGCCTACTCGCAACGGCGCGTCTCACGCCACCATCTACCCCTATGGCCCTTTCTTGGCAGGCGACGGCAACAGCGTGATGCTGGGTTTGCAAAACGAGCGTGAGTGGCTGCAGTTTTGTGAAGTGGTGATGCAAAACAAAGCACTGGCTACCGACCCGCGTTTCAACAGCAACAGTTTGCGCCACGAAAACAAAGCACTGCTTGAACCCATCATCCTCAAAGAGTTTTCATCCCTGAGCGCACCGCAAGTGATTGAGCGATTAGACCAAGCGCAAATTGCGAATGCACGCATGAACAACATGGCAGATTTGTGGGCGCATCCGCAATTGAAAGCACGACAGCGCTGGGTGGACGTTGACACGCCCAACGGCAAATTGCCTGCACTCTTACCACCTGGTCAAAGCGATGCCTTCGACTACACCATGGGTGCGATTCCTGTGGTGGGTGAACACACGCAACAAATACTCAATGAACTTGGTATCACATGGTCAAAGCCATCCAAACCATGATCGTCAAGCCTGTCCTTATCAATTTTCGTTGATACGCAACGGATTTGTATTTGCCTTGAAATCAAGGCGCGGTCACTTCCACCCTGAGTTCATTTCTGCGCCACATAGGCAAAGTCCAGGGCGGGTCATAGCGTGAGAGTTGCGGACTGCCCACCATCTGCCAATTTTTAGTTTTCACCCATGCCAGCAACTCGTTGGTTTTGTCTTCCACCTTGGTCTCGGTGTTCAAACCCGAATAACGCAACACTGCAAATTTTTGCGTCGGCACTTCGCGCAACTGCACTGCTTGATTGTTAGGTTTAGGCAAAGTAGCCATGGTGTATTCGGACGGCATGACAAACTGTATGCGCCAGTCGCGGGCTTCGCGTAAAGAGTTATCTTGGGTACGCGGTTGCACTGTCACCGGTGCGGTCATGGCAATCTTGGAGGATGCGTTTTGACCGGGGGCTTTGTTGTTGCCGAAAATAAAATCAGCAATCGCTCTAAAGCCTTGACTGGACGCCGCGTCCATGTCACCGTTGACCACGGTTTCCGCCACCAGTTGCGGCGCGTATTGACGCAACTCAAACGCATCTTCTTTGAGCAATACGCTGTACTTGGGTTCTTCTGTGACAGCCAAAATAACTCCTGAAAACAAAGCTGTAAAGGCATATAAAAAACCCTTAAAAAACCGCTTGAGGTTCTTGGTGGTAAGGTTCATGAATTCATTCTCCAAAATTTCATACTGCTATGCAAGAAGATGAACGCTGCTGCGGAACAGGAACCTGCATCATTGACGCTAAAGGTTTATGTTGGTGCGGCCAACAATGGGACGGCGAAAAAATGTGCCGGCCGCTTTTTGATCCAAACACCGCATCTCCCGATCCAGCGCATAACCATCCTACTGCGTCATCTAATGACCTTGAAACCTAAGCGGCATTCACCACAGCAGTGGGCCAACAATCCCCAGTGATGATCTGCGTCAACTGAACAAGGCTGGTTCAATGGGTCACGGATTTTGCTGCCTCACAAGGTCAGGCCTCGCATGTGATTGCTGCATTCGTCGGCGCCCTGGTTGATTTTTTGTCGCGAGGCAAAGCAACCGGCTTATCGATCAGCTTACTTTCTTCACGAACAGTTGGTTGGCATCCATATTGATAGCCGCTTCAAAACTTGAAGCAAATTGCTTGGCAGCTCTTAAAAGCATTCGAACCGGTAAACCGTTGGCATAAGAGAACGAGTGTCTGGCGAACAAAACACGTCCATTAGGTGTTTCGCGGATGGTGAAATTTTGATGAGTGACCTTGGCATTGATGCTGTCGCACAATGCCTGGAATTCTTCGGCAGGTGTGAAAGAACTGGTGGCAAATGCCTGCCCTATGAAAATGATTTGCTTGGTATCCAAAGACACCCGCGTCCAAAACGGATAAAGAAAACCACGGCTGGCATAGATGTCACCGTTTTTTTCAACCCGTGCATCACATCTATTGGCGTTGTAAAAATCACTGATGATTTGGTTGTTGACTTCAAAAGCCTTCCATACCTTGGGCGACTCAGCATCCGCTTTTTGTGCACGCGTTTCTTCGATGACTTCTAAGATGTGCACTGACAGCTTTGGAATTTCTGATTTCAAAAAACCAGCTGTCCGCAAGTTATTCTGAAACGTAATCAGAATCTCATCAAATTGCGGGGCCTTGATCTGGACGGCTGAGGGCGCTGTCTGCATGACCATTTCTTTGTAATAACGCTCTGGTTTGGTCATCACCATGCTTTTATACAAATGGTAATCCTCGATCAGTTTTTGTAGCGTGAGGCCAAAGAAAAAATGTCTGATGTCTTTTTTCTCAAGCACATCTTTATAAAACAGTTCAAGACCGTAATTGATTTTTTCTTTCAGTTCTGACTCTGTTCTTTCGACCATGACTCTCTTCAATTGAATTAACTTAACAACAAATCTTACCTAAATCATGCGTTGCACTGGTGCGCAGATCATTGGCTAATTTACGGTTCTTTTGTTCCCTAACGAAGAAGATCGGATTGATTTGACCCAAGTTGAATTAAAACAAGAAATAGATTCGCTGGCCTTGATGATTGTCAATTGAATTGAAGTAATTTCAAATTTCAACATAGTCCAAATTGGTTATTTTTCTATCCATTCAACATCTGCCCATTTTCAACGCGGCACAAGTGACAGTCACATGAGAACTAAACCGTCGCAATAGGAGCAGCTGGCGAACCGATGGCCCCAGGCAAACGCAATGGCGGTGCTGTCAACAGAAAACGAAATCTTTGGTTTTGTTTCAGCCAATTTGCCAATGGCGTGAGATACCACAACTCGCCCAAATGCACCCCAAGTTTGAACAAACAATGCTCATGCAAAGGCAAGGTAGCGCAAGCACCGTCCCCCGGCAAAGCCGGATGTGTTTCAACCGCGTAGTTATCAGCAATCAAGGCGATGAGTCCGCTGTCTGTGATCCATTGCTTGAGTTTTTCATCGCGTCCGTCCAAAGCACAACCGGTACGCGACAACACCTGTGCATCAGGTTGGCGGTTCATGCCAAGCAATACCTCTCCAAAGCCCGTATGGATACACACCATATCGCCTGATTCAATTTCAATCTTGTCTTTCTCAAGCACACGCATCCAAGTGTCATAGCCCACGGCCTCGCCGGTATGTCCAAGGTGCGCATGCAAATCCACCATCACCGCGCGGCCTTGCACACAGCGCTCGGCCATCACTTCAATGCCTAGGGCTTTCGCATAGGACGTAGATTCTTTGGGGATGTTGATGAAATCAAAAATGCCGGCACCCTCAGGCTTGTCCGGTCCGACCACATCAATACCGGCCCGATAGCCGTTGTAGTAAAGAGGTTCAGGCACACCATCACCGTCGGCATCAAACATGGAACCGGCGTGGGCCAGACTGTCCCACTGCGTGCTGTATTGCAAATGCATGATCACCAAGTCATCACTCATGACATCGGTACACAAGGGATCGTCACACCACAATTGGTAATTCATGTTTGGTTTACCGTTGCGAACAGTAGGTCGCAACACTGGCGCACTGCGTCTGGGATTGAGGACGCTGCCGCCCGGAAAATCCAGCGGCAGGCTCAGATTGAAAGTCAAACCGTGTTTGACTTCTGCCATGCCTTGCATGACTTTGGCAGGGGTCAGTAAATTCATACGACCGGCCTGATCGTCTGGACCGAAATCGCCCCAGGTAGAGCCAGGCGGGCGCTGTTTCCATCGTGAGGATTGGCTCATAGATTTACCTCTTCAACAAACAATCAGTCGAGAAAACAGGCGTTTTATAAAGGCTTGCGCAACAGGCTGGCAATTTCGCCAATCACGCCTTTGCGAAACAGCATGACGCACACGACAAACACCAAACCTTGCACCACGGTGACCCATGAGCCGAGTTGTGCCAAATAATTTTGCATCGAGACGATCACAGCAGCACCGACCACAGGGCCAAACAAAGTACCCATGCCTCCGACCAAAGTCATCAACACCACTTCCCCTGACATGGTCCAGTGCACATCTGTGAGCGAGGCCAATTGAAATACTAGCGCTTTGGTGCCGCCGGCCATGCCTGCGACTAAACCGGACAGCACAAATGCAATCAGTTTGAAATTGTCGGTGTCATAACCCAATGACAATGCACGCTGTTCGTTTTCACGGATAGCTTTGAGCACTTGGCCGAAAGGTGAATGCACAATGCGCCAAACCAAAGCAAAACCTGTAATGAACACAGCCATGACAAACAAGTACATGGCAGTGTTATCGCTCAAATCAAAAAGCCCCAACAGCAAACCTCGGGGAACACCTTGAATGCCATCTTCCCCACCTGTGAAGGGAGTTTGTAGAAAAACAAAGAACACCATTTGGGACAAAGCCAAAGTGATCATGGCAAAGTAAATGCCTTGACGGCGTATAGCCAACAGTCCTACCACCCAAGCCAATGCTGTCGCACACAAGGCGGCAAACAAAACGCTGAACTCTGGGTTCCATCCCCAGACCTTAGACGCATGGGCAGCGGCATAACCGGCTGTGCCAAAAAACATGGCGTGGCCAAATGAAAGCAATCCACCAAAACCCAATAACAAATTGAAGGCGCATGCAAACAAGGCAAAGCACATCACCTTCATTAAAAAGATTGGATATACAAAATACGGCGCAATAGCAAAAAATGCAACCAACAACGCAAACGCCACCCATTGGTGACGCAAACTGTGGCTGCTGAATGTCGGGTTGTTCATGGTGTTATTTTTCCGTTCCAAACAACCCGGCAGGTTTGATCAACAACACTATCGCCATGATGACGAAGATGACGGTGTTGGAGGCTTCCGGGTAGACGACCTTGGTTAAGCCTTCGATCAATCCCAAACCGAAGCCAGAGAGAATCGCACCCATGATGGATCCCATGCCGCCAATGACCACCACAGCAAACACCACAATGATGATGTCCGCGCCCATCATCGGGCTGACTTGGTAAATGGGTGCGGCCATGACACCGGCAATCGCAGCCAAGCCGACACCAAAAGCATAAGTGAGTGTGATCATGCGCGGCACGTTGATGCCGAAGGCTTGAACCAGAGACGGGTTTTCTGTCGCCGCACGCAAATACGAACCCAGCTTGGTTCGCTCAATGACAAACCAAGTCGCGAAACAAATCAACATCGATGCCACGATCACCCAAGCACGGTACTTGGGTAAAAACATGAAGCCGAGATCTACCGCCCCCATAAAGACTTCGGGCACGGCATAAGGCATACCGGAAGCACCATAAGCGTTTCGGAACAAACCTTGAATGATCAAAGCCAAACCAAAAGTCAACAACAAACCATACAAGTGATCAAGTTTGTACAACCGTACCAACATGGTTCTTTCAATCAAAGCACCGATGGCGCCCACCACCACCGGTGACACAAGCAACGCCACCCAATAATTTAAACCCAACCATTGCAATGACAGATAGGCCACAAACGCGCCCATCATGTATTGCGCACCGTGAGAAAAATTGATGATATTGAGCAGCCCGAAAATCACGGCCAATCCCAGCGACAGCAACGCGTAAAAGGAGCCATTGATCAAACCGATCAAGAGCTGACCAAACAATGCCTGAGAAGGAATGCCGAAAATTTCCATGCTGATCAGTTTTTCACCAATGGGCAATCGCCTTCATTCAAAGGGCGGAAGGCCTGGTCTGCGGGAATCGTAGCCAACAACTTGTAATAGTCGTAGGGGCCTTTGGACTCGGAAGGCTTTTTCACTTCAAACAAATACGCTGGATGCAATTTGCGGCCATCTTTGCGCACAGAGCCTTTGCCGAACAACACATCATCGGTCGGCATATCTTTCATTTTTTGTGTGATCTTCGTGCCGTCGTCTGTTTTGGCAGCATCAATCGCTTTCAAATAATGGATGATGCCGGCATACACACCGGCTTGGTCCATAGACGGGTATTTGCCGTTGTTCAAGGCTGCAAAACGCTTGGACCATGCACGAGTCTGGTCATTCAGGTCCCAATAAAAAGTCTCGGTCAGGTACAAGCCCTGCGCTTTTTCAAGACCCAAAGAATGGATGTCCGTCAAAAAAACCAACAGACCTGCCAGTGTTTGTCCGCCTTTGACAATACCGAATTCGTAAGCTTGTTTGATGGAGTTGGTGGTGTCACCGCCCGCGTTGGCCAAACCAATGACCTTGGCTTTAGAGGCCTGTGCTTGCAACAGGAATGAAGAAAAATCTTGTGTTGCTAATGGGTGACGAACCTTGCCCAGCACCTTGCCGCCGTTTTTCAAAATCACAGATTCAGTGTCGCGCTCTAAGGCTTGACCGAATGCGTAATCTGCAGTTAGAAAAAACCACGAAGTGCCACCATGCTGTACGACGGCCTTGCCCGTGCCATTTGCCAACATCCATGTGTCATACAACCAGTGGATGGTATTGGGTGAACAAGATTTACCTGTCAAATCCGCAGTCGCTGCACCGGTGTTGATATGCAGCTTTCCTTTTTCACGGCTGACTTGACTGATAGCCAGTGCAACAGACGATGTAGGCACATCAATGATCATGTCCACCTTGTCAGTGTCATACCACTGACGCGCGATGTTGGATCCGATGTCAGGTTTATTTTGGTGGTCCGCGCTGACAATTTCCACCTTGAGTTTGCTTTTGCTGGCTTTCAAATAATCTTCCACTGCCATTTTCGCGGCCACCACAGAACCAGGGCCTGCGATATCCGCATACAAACCGGACATGTCGTTCAATACACCGATTTTGACAATGCCGTCAGAAATTTGCGCATGGGCTTGCAAACCTGCAGCAGTCAGCATGACTGCCCATAATGTTTTCAATGAAAAATTCATTTCTGTATCCTAAAAAAATCAAACACCCAAATATTGGTTAAGCATGCCCATGCGCGAATCGAGTTCTGCGGCAGCAAAACCTTCAACCACACGGCCGTGTTCCATCACATAAAACCGGTCAGACAAGCCACTGGCGAAGCGGAAATTTTGTTCAATCATGACAATGGTGAATTGGCGTTCACGCAGTGTTTGAATCATGCGTGACAAAGCTTGCACAATCACAGGCGCTAAGCCCTCAGAGATTTCATCTAGCAACAACAATTTCGCACCCGTGCGCAAGATTCTGGCAATGGCCAACATTTGTTGCTCACCACCTGAGAGTCGGGTTCCCGGACTGTGTCGCCGCTCATACAAATTGGGAAACAGACTGTAAATCTCTTCCAAGCTCATGGCGCCTGGTGCGATGACCGGTGGCAGTAACAGGTTTTCTTCACAACTCAAACTGGCAAAAATGCCGCGCTCTTCAGGACAATAGCCCACACCCAAGCGGGCGATTTGGTGTGTAGACCAAGTGTTTGTCTCGTTGCCCAGTACTTTGATGGAACCGCTTCGCTGTCCCACCAAGCCAAGTACAGATTTGATGGTGGTCGTACGGCCCGCGCCGTTGCGCCCGAGCAATGTCACCAGTTCACCTTGGTTCACCACCATATCGACACCATGCAAGATGTGCGACTCGCCGTAAAACGCGTTCACACCTTGCAACTGCAAAAAAGGAACCGCGTGGGTGGACTCATTGGACATGGGTGGATTCCAAACTCTGTTGCGCACTGCCCATGTAGGCCTCAAGCACTTGAGGATTGGTAGAAACGACGCCGTAAGGCCCCTCAGCAATGATTTGACCGCGTTGCAAAACGCTGATGGTGTCTGCGATTTGAGAGACAACGCCCATGTTGTGTTCCACCATCAACACAGTGCGATTGGCGCTGACCTTTTTGATCAATTGTGTGACTTTATCTACGTCTTCATGTCCCATGCCTTGCGTGGGTTCATCCAGCAACATCAGTTCAGGCTCGGTCGCCAGCGTTGTTGCAATTTCAAGCGCACGCTTTCTTCCATAAGCCAACTCGACTGCTTGCACTTGGGCGAAATCAGCCAGATCCACCTCGGTCAGCAATTGCATGGCTTTGTCATTCAACCGGTTCAAAACTGATTGAGAGCGCCAAAAATCAAAAGAAGAACCCTGCGAACGTTGCAAGGCAATGCGCACATTTTCAAGCACCGTCAAATGAGGGAAAGTCGCAGAAATTTGAAATGAGCGAACAATGCCGCGTCT
>CANHLD010000058.1 GCA_947461325.1 Comamonadaceae bacterium | reverse complement strand
TGAAGGCTTCGCAATGACGGTCGCTAGCCGGTATTCCTCAACCCCGCCGCAATGCCGTTGATCGACAAATGAATACCTCGCTGCGCCCGCTCGTCGGTGATACCGGCGCGGTGGCGGCGTATGAGTTCGACTTGCAAATGGTGCAGCGGATCAATGTAGGGAAAACGGTGTTTGATAGATCTCGCTAAAGAAGCATTGTTGGCTAAGCGTTGCTTCTCACCGGTGATGAGTTGCAGCGCATTCGCCGTCAAATGCCATTCCGCTTCAATCGCTTTGAAAATCTTTTTGCGCAAGCGCGCATCGCTGACCAGTTCGGCGTAACGCGAAGCCAGTGCCAAGTCTGACTTGGCCATCACCATGTCCATGTTGGACAACAACGTGCGGAAAAACGGCCAGTCCTTGTGCATGCGGCGCAGCAGCGCCAGCGCTTGTGTGCGTGACAGTGTTGGATGTTCTTCAACGAATGCGTTCACTGCCGAACCGAAACCCAACCACCCGGGCAGGGTCAAGCGGCATTGGCCCCAGCTGAACCCCCAGGGAATGGCGCGCAAGTCTTCGATGCGCTGCGAGGGTTTGCGCGAAGCCGGGCGCGAGCCTATGTTGAGTCCCGCAATTTCGCGCAGCGGTGTGGCTTCGAAAAAATAATCACTGAAACCCGGTGTGTCGTAAACCAAAGCGCGGTAAGCCTGCATGCTGGTTTGCGACAACAACTCTGCGGCATCGATGAAGGTGCGTGGTGCGCCCTTGCTCGCAGGCAGCAGGCTGGCTTCAAGCGTAGCGGCCACCAGTGTTTCCAGGTTACGCCGTCCCAACATGGGGTTGGCGTATTTGGAGTTGATGACTTCGCCTTGTTCGGTCAACCGAATTTGCCCGCGCACCGTGCCGGGCGGTTGCGCCAATATGGCCTCGTAACTCGGGCCGCCGCCGCGACCTACCGTGCCGCCGCGTCCGTGGAACAAGCGCAGCGTGATGCCGTGCAATTCCTCTAGCGTGTTGAACACATCGACCAAAGCGATTTCCGCTTGGTACAGCGACCAGTTGCTGGTGAAAATGCCGCCGTCTTTGTTGCTGTCTGAATACCCCAGCATGATGTCTTGTTCGCCGCCGCTGCGCGTGACCAGTGCAGCAACACCGGGCAAAGCGAAATAGTCGCGCATGATGTGCGGCGCTTGTTGCAGGTCTTCAATCGTTTCAAACAAAGGCACCACGATGAGCGAAGCCACCGGCGAGTCTTTCAAACTGCTGGCCAACAAGCCGGTTTCTTTTTGTAACAACAACACTTCCAGCAAATCGCTGACGGTTTCGGTGTGGCTGATGATGGCGTGTCGTATGGCGTCGCTGCCGTGGTCAAAACGTATGCGCTTGGCGGTTTCGAAAATGCTCAACTCGGACACGCTGTGGTCGCTGTAACTATGCGCCGGAATACGCAGCGGACGCGGGTCGTTCAAAGCTTGCAATAGCAAAGTCTGGCGCGCTGCTTCATCGCGTTTCAAATAATGGCTGTCTATGCCAGCGACCTTAAAAAGTTCGGCCACCACGAGTTCGTGCTGGTCTGAGCTTTGCCGCAAGTCCACCGTTGCCAAATGAAAACCAAACACCTGCACCGCACGTATCAACGGGCGCAGTCGCGGCAGCGCGAGTGCTTGTGCATGTTGTGCGCTCAAGGCATCGTTCAAGGTTTGCAAGTCTTTCAAAAACGCTTGTGCATCCGCGTACGGTTGCTGAGGAGGCAATGCATGACGCGCGGCTTCTTTACCGGTGAGATGCAACAGACTGGCGGCCAATTTGGCGTAAATGAAGGTCAGGCTGCGGCGGTATGGCTCGTCCTGACGGTGCGCATTCGTGTCGGGTGAAGAGTCGGCCAGGGCCTGCAAAGCAGGTGGCACGCCAACCAGCATGGCCGAGGTGGATAACTCACTGCCTAGCCAATGCACTTCTGTCAGGTAATGCCGCAACACCACTTCGCACTGGCGTTTCATGGCCAGGTCTAAAGTGCCAGCGTTCACATTCGGATTGCCGTCGCGGTCACCGCCCATCCACTGTCCCATGCGGAAAAAAGAAGCGATAGGCTGGCCGCCAAGTTCGTTTTCAAGGTCGGCATAGAGCTTGGGTATTTCAGCTAAAAACGTGGACTCGTAATAGCCCATGGCGTTTTCAATTTCATCGGCCACGCTCAATTTGGTAAAACGCAACAAACGCGTTTGCCACAGTTGCAGTACGCGTGCGCGCACTACCGCTTCGACCTGCGCCAATTGACGCGCAGTGGTGGCGTCCGTGCCGCGCGACACAATGTCGTCACGGGTTTGCAAGCAAGCGGCGATGCCACGCTCGGCATCCAAAATACTTTTGCGTTGCACCTCGGTCGGGTGTGCGGTCAGCACCGGCGAAATATGCGCTTGGGTCAGGGCTTGTCTGATCGCTTTGTGGCTGACACCTGCGGCTTTGAGTTTGCCCAATGATGAAGCCAAACTGCCGGTGTGCACGTCCCCGGCACGGTCATGCGCTTGCTGGCGCCTGATGTGATGCTGGTCCTCGGCCAGATTGGCCAAATGGCTGAAATAGGTGAACGCGCGGATCACACTGACGGCTTGCTCGCTGCTGAGCGAGGCCAGACGTTTTTTGAGGGCAGTTTCTGCCTGCGTATCCGCATCCCGGCGAAATGCCACTGACAGCCTGCGGATTTGCTCAACTAACGCGAATGCCTCTTCGCCTTCTTGTTCTCGAATGACATCGCCAAGTAGGCGCCCCAGCCAGCGAATATCGTCTACCAACGGTCTTTCATGGCTGGATAAAAGGGTGGGTTTGCGTGCCGCAGCAGGCTTGCGTTTTTTAGAAATAGTCATGTATGAAACCTGTGACACAGAGGGAAAACCACGACGATTGAGCATGCTAGCATCCACTCGCCCTTTGATTGACGGCCCTTGGTCCCTAGTTTTGAGCACACCCCATCTCACTATCGCAACACGCGAAAGCCGTCTGGCTTTATGGCAGGCGCACCACATGCAAGACTTGTTGCGGGCGCGCGGCTGTCAGGTGGATATTTTGGGCATGACCACCCAAGGCGATCAAATTTTGGATCGTTCCCTCAGCAAGGTCGGCGGCAAAGGTTTGTTTGTCAAAGAATTGGAAGTGGCACTCGAAGAAGGCCGCGCCGATCTGGCGGTGCATTCACTCAAAGACGTGCCTATGGACATGCCGCCTGGTTTCGAGTTGGCGTGTGTGATGGAACGCGAAGACCCGCGTGACGCCTGGGTGTCTTCCCGTTATGCCAAGTTGCAGGATCTGCCTCTGGGTGCGGTGGTCGGTACCTCCAGCCTGCGCCGCACAGTGTTGTTGCGCGCCTTGCGCCCTGATTTACAAATAGAACCTTTGCGCGGCAACCTCGACACCCGTTTACGCAAATTGGATGAAGGTCAATACGCCGGTATTGTGCTGGCCGCTGCCGGTTTAAAGCGCCTGGGAATGGCTGACCGTATCCGCCATATTTTTGATGTCACCGAGATGCTGCCCGCCGCCGGTCAAGGTGCTTTGGGTATCGAAATACGTGAAGCGCGCGGCGATGTGCGATCCATTCTTGCGCCCTTGGCTCACCACACCACTTGGCTGGCTGTGGCGGCAGAACGCGCGGTCAGCCGTGCCATGGGCGGCAGTTGCTCCATGCCTTTGGCAGCGCACGCGGTTTTGCACGGCGATGTGCTGGACTTACATGCAGCCTGGGGCAACCCTGACAACACCGAAGCGCCATTGGTTCGCGCCCACAGTCAGGGCGAGGTGACCACGCTGGAGGAAGCGGAGGCGCTGGGTTTATCCGCTGCGCGTCAATTGCGAGCCCAGGGGGCGGGTTAATTGAGCGCCGGACGCCGTGTCATTCTGACCCGTCCAGCTTCAGACAGTCTGACATGGATTCAAGGCCTGCAAGCCGTCGGTTATGAAGTCCTCAACTGGCCGTTGATTGACATCGCACCCGCCGCAGACCCCGCACTGATTCTTCAAGCGCTGACCGATTGGCAGCAATACCAATCCGTCATGTTTGTGAGCCGCAATGCGGTCACACATACATTCAATGCAGGTAAACCGGCAGCGGGCTGGGGCATCACCCGTTGTTGGGCGACCGGCCCGGGCACCCGCCAGGCGTTGTTGGAAGCAGGCGTGCCCCCGCATTTGATAGATGCACCGGCGGCAAATGCCACCCAATTCGACACCGAGGCTTTGTGGCAAGTGGTTCATCCCAAGTTGATGACTGACAAACCGGTGTTGATATTGCGCGGTAGCGAGGCAGACCAAGACGAAAGCGCGGCGCAAGGGGTGGGACGCGATTGGCTGATGCAACAACTGTCGCAAGCGGGCGTGACGGTGAACACCTTGGCGGTTTACCAGCGCGGTTGTCCTGAATGGACACATGAGCCATTGAGGCTGGCTAGGCTTGCCGCGTCTGACGGCAGTGTCTGGGTGTTCAGCAGCTCGCAAGCTGTTTTCAACCTGCAAAAGCTATTGCCCGGACAGGATTGGTCAAGGGCGGTGGCGGTGGCGACCCATGAACGCATTGCACAAGCGGCAAGGTCGGCAGGGGTTGTTCGCTTGCAGGTATGCAAACCCGCCTTGGAAGCATTGCAGTCCTCATTAGAATCGCTGACATGAGCAGTGAACACACCAACAATAAATCGACAAGCACTGACCGTATTCCCTCCACTGACAGCGTCTCTTGGTGGCGCCCAAAACTACCCGTGTTAGCCACGGCGCTAGCCCTGGTCTGCGCCTTGGCTTGTCTGCAACTGTGGCTCAAGCTGTCTGCCATGCAAGAGCAACTTGCCAGACAAAGTGCAGATGCAGGGCAGTTGTCCATGCAGGCCAACAGTTCCGCCAAGCACGCCGAGGAATTGGCGCAAGAGACTGCAGCGCGTGTGGCTCTTTTGGATGCGCGCTTGAGCGAAGTCGCCTTACAGCGCACTCAGTTGGAAGAGTTGATGCAAAGTCTGTCGCGCTCGCGGGATGAAAATTTGGTTGTGGATATTGAGTCCGCACTCAGTTTGGCGCAACAGCAGGCCGAGTTGACCGGCAGTGTGCAGCCTATGCTCGCAGCTTTGCAAACGGCTCAAAAGCGTTTGAGCAAAATGCCGCAACCCCGCTTGGCGCCTGTACTGCGTGCGCTTCAGCATGACATTGACCGTTTGCAGTCGGCTTCAGTGACAGACATACCCGGTTTACTGATTCGATTGGATGAACTCGTGGTGCTGGTTGAAACTTTGCCGGTGATCAACAGTCTCCCCACTAACAACCATGCAGCGCAAACAGCAGACCAAAAACCAGCACCGAGCTGGCCGCAGATCTGGCAGAACAAAGACTGGAGCGCGCTGGGGCAGCGTGTCTGGTTGGAAGTTTCAAGCCTGATACGCGTCAGTCGCATCGAGCAGCCTGAAGCGGTGTTGCTGTCACCTGAGCAAAGTTTTTTTGTGCGCGAAAACGTGAAGCTGCGTTTATTGAATGCGCGTTTGAGTTTGCTCTCGCGACAAATCACCAGCGCACGCAACGACCTGGCCATGGCTGAGCGGGATTTGACGCAATACTTTGAATCAACATCACGCTCAGGACGCACTGCGCAGTCGTTGTTAAAACAAGTGCAGTCTCAGCTTCAGCAGACCAGCTTGCCGCGTCTGGATGGTTCGTTAGCGGCGCTGGCCACTGCCGCTGCAGGCCGCTGACATGCGTTGGTCCTTGTGGTTAATCGCGCTGTTTGGGGTGGCCGTGGCCATTGCCTTGGGCTTGAGCATGCATATCGGCACAGTGACAGTGTTTGTTGCGCCTTACCGCATCGACATGTCATTGAACTTGGTGTTGATCGCTTTGTGCGCAGGTTTTTTATTCATGTATCTCGCCTTAAGTGGATTGCTGCGGGTGACGCAGTTGCCGGCTCAGGCGAGACGCTGGCGCGCTCAACAGCGCGAGCGTTCCGCCCAGCAAGCCTTGCTTCATGCCATGGTGATGTGGATGGCCGGGCGGTTTTTACGTTCACGCAAAGCGGCTTTGCAGGCTTTGGTTCAAGTCGATAGTTTGCTCGCAAGCTTGGATGTGGAAAACCAGTCATCGCTTCGATTGATGCGCAGTTTGTTGCATCTGCTGGCGGCTGAAACCGCCCATGCACTGCGCGACACCTCTGCGCGCGATCAGCATTTTCAGCAAGCGCTCGACCATGAAGAAGGCAGACGCGTTGACCAGAAAACCGAATTGCGGGATGCGGCTTTGTTGAATGCGGCGCGTTGGTCGTTGCATGACCGTGACGCGCATCAAGCGCATCAATACCTCTCGCAATTGCCGCTCGGTGTAGCACGTCGCACCATGGCATTGCGTTTGCGATTAAAGGCTGACAGGTTGAGCCAACAGCATTTACCCGCGCTCGACACCGCACGCTTACTGGCTAAGCACGGCGCGTTTTCCGCCTCACCGGCGCGCAGTTTGTTGCGCGGTTTAGCGGTGGCTTGTTTGGATGATTGTCATGACGGCAGCCAGATGCAGTCGAGCTGGATTTTGCTCACGCCGCAAGAGCGGGCTATGCCAGAGGTGGCGCTGCATGCAGCCCATCGCTTGCTGAGCGTACAAGGCGACCCGCAAATTGCGCTCCAGTGGTTGTCACCCGTCTGGTTGGAGATGAACAGCAAAGACAGTACGCTCACCGATGATCAACGTCAAAAATTGGTGAAAACGCTTTCATCAGCCTTGTATGAGGTGGAACCTGACAGTGAATGGCTCGCTCGCATTGAGCAGGCCCGGTTGGTCAATCCGCGCAGCCTGGAGTTGCAATACCTCAGCGGCATGGTGTGTTTGCGCCATGGCTTATGGGGCAAAGCACAACAAATGCTCGAGCAAGCGGCGCCTCGTTTATCTGCTGGCGAACTGCAGCGACACGCTTGGCGTGCGCTGGCCGAGTTGGCCGAAAACAAAGGCGACAAAGAACAGGCCTTGGCGTGCTGGAAGTTATCAGCCAAAGTGTGATTTAGCTTCAAGGCTGCCCGCATGCCTTGCCAAGACCTTGCAGTTGCTGCGGATATCCGTTCACGCGCTGTTGATTACAAAGTTTCAGAAAAAAAGGGCGACCTGACAGGTCGCCCTTTGACTTGAAGCCGTCAGGTTCAGGTGTTTTCAAACGGCATGTGCATTTGACTCAAGTCTTTTTTGGTTTCCACCAAAATCAACGGACCTTCATCCAGCACCACAGGTGCCGGGCGCTCGCGCGGTACATGCACCGGTCGGGGTTCTGCGGCAATCGCCGCTTGAATTTGCGCCACGCTTTCGGGGTTGGAGTTAACCCATTGCAGTCCGGAGGATTGCGCCACACCGTGCAGTTGCTCGATGGGCAAATCGTAGGAAGTGATTTTGGGCATGCTCTTGGCAGCGACGGGAGTTGAAGCCGCCGGGGCAGTTGCATGTGAATGTGAATGCCCAGAAGCATCAGCCGTTGATACAGGTGCATCTAACGGTTGCGACTTGCCGTAGGCGTCATTTTCCTGAGTTGAACGCGCCTGACGTTCACGCCCGGGACGCTCACGGCCACGACGTTCGCGGCGCTCATGGGCTTGCTCCTGGCTGGATGTGCTCACGCTGTGATCTGCCCCCGCAATGCCTGCGGTTTGTGGCTCAACAGGCGTTGAAGCCTGCGTTGTCTGCATGTCTTCCGAAGGCATGGTGATGTCCGTCGAACCTGCGGGTGCGCGTTCACCACGGCGACCACGACCGCGTCTGCCGTCACCGCGCTCACGAGTCTGACGGGCAGGACGCTCGCCGGTATTGCTGTCAGCGTTATCGGTTGACAAGTTCTGCGAGTCTGCAACGCTTGCCTCGTCCAGACGCGGCTCTTGGCGCGGTCTTTCTTGTCTGTCGCCGCGACCGCCGCGAGCGCTGCGTCCTTCAGGGCGATCGCCGCCACGGGTATCGGGTTTGTCGCTGCGCTCAGTGCGCTCACCGCGCTCTGTGCGTTCGCCACGGCCTTCGCCGCCGCGTTCACCGCGTCGTCCGCCGCGTCGTCCGTCTTGGCCACCACGACCACCGGTGCGACCGTCGCTGCGTTCGCCCGGTTTGGCGCTAGAGGCGGGTTTGTCGGTGGTTGGTGCAGCGGGTGTGCTGTCGCCGCCGAACAAGCCTTTGAGCCAGCCGAAGAAGCCTTTTTCAGCAGATGCAGTTGCAGCAGACGATGACTTGGCGGGTGCGCTTCGTGCCTCTGTGGTGCGTGCCGGACGCGCTTCGGCAGCAGGTGCGGGCATGTCAGGCAACACGCCTTTGATGACAGGCGTTTGTTTATTGGTCGGTTCTTGCGAACGACGCGTGACCGCTGTCGGGTCTTCGATCTCTTCGGCCATTTTGTAGCTGGCCTGAACGCTGTCCAAACGCGGGTCGTCATGCTTGAGGCGCTCGAGTTTGTAGTTCGGTGTTTCCAGCCCTTTGTTCGGGATCAGCAGCACATGGGTGCGTTGCTTCAACTCGATCTTGGCGATTTCAGGACGTTTTTCGTTCAACAAGAAAGACGCGACTTCCACCGGCACTTGCGCGTGCACGGCGGCGGTGTTTTCTTTCATCGACTCCTCTTGGATGATCCGCAAAATTTGCAGCGCCGAGCTTTCGGTGTCGCGCACATGGCCGGAGCCACCGCAACGCGGGCAGGGAATGGATGCGCCTTCTGAGAGCGCCGGGCGCAAACGCTGGCGGCTCATTTCCATCAAACCAAATTTGCTGATGGTGCCGAATTGCACACGTGCGCGGTCTTGCCGCAACGCGTCGCGCAAGCGGTTTTCCACTTCGCGGCGGTTTTTCGATTCGTCCATGTCGATGAAGTCGATGACGATCAGGCCACCCAAGTCGCGCAAACGCATTTGGCGCGCCACTTCGTCGGCGGCTTCAAGGTTGGTGCGGGTGGCGGTTTCTTCGATGTCGCCGCCTTTGATGGCGCGGGCCGAGTTCACGTCCACCGACACCAGTGCTTCGGTGTGGTCAATCACGATGGCGCCGCCTGAGGGCAGGGTCACGGTGCGGGCATACGCGGATTCGATCTGGTGTTCGATTTGAAAGCGGCTGAAAAGTGGCGTGTCGTCGCGGTAGCGTTTCACGCGCGCGGCATGCTCAGGCATGACGTGCGCCATGAATTGCTGCGCCTGATCGTAAATGTCGTCGGTGTCGATCAATATGTCGCCGATGTCATTGTTGAAATAGTCGCGGATGGCGCGAATGACCAAACTTGACTCTTGGTAAATCAGGAACGCGCCCTTGCCGCCTTTGGCTGCGCCGTCGATGGCGGTCCACAGTTTGAGCAGGTAATTCAAGTCCCACTGCAACTCAGGCGCGCTGCGGCCGATGCCGGCGGTGCGGGCGATGATGGACATGCCGTTGGGGTATTCCAACTGATCCATGGCTTCTTTAAGCTCGGCCCGGTCATCGCCTTCTATGCGACGGCTGACGCCGCCGCCGCGCGGGTTGTTGGGCATCAGCACCACGTAGCGGCCTGCCAGCGAGATGAAAGTGGTCAGCGCCGCGCCTTTGTTGCCGCGCTCTTCTTTTTCCACTTGGATCAGCAGTTCCTGGCCTTCGCGGATCACGTCTTGGATACGCGCTTGGGAAGCAGACACGTTATTGGAGAAATACTGCTTGGAGATTTCTTTGAACGGCAAAAAGCCGTGGCGTTCTTCGCCGTAATCGACAAAACAGGCTTCCAGTGAGGGCTCGACGCGAGTGACGACGGCTTTGTAAATATTGCCTTTGCGCTGTTCGCGCCCTTCGATTTCGATTTCGTAGTCGAGCAGTTTTTGTCCGTCGACGATGGCCAGGCGGCGCTCTTCAGCTTGCGTGGCGTTGATCAGCATCCGTTTCATGATGCGTTCCTTTTCATAGCGTTACAACACAGGGCCTCTGTGGACCCAACGATGCCGTGGGCTTATGCTTGAAAAAGGAAAAGGAATACCGCGCAAAAATGCACGAGACACACCGCGTTAGCGATGGCGTCGGGCAGGTGGCGGGTGGATGTGGGCGAGTTGAAGGCGAACAGGCATGG
>CANHLD010000057.1 GCA_947461325.1 Comamonadaceae bacterium | reverse complement strand
TGAATCAACAGCTACCTGCCTTTATTATCGGCAGTCTGCTGTTGGTGGGCTTGAAAACGCTGACGATATAAATATCATTTAATCACTTGAATCATTAGATTATTGAGTCCGGCGCTGGCGGCGCGCCCAGGCCACACGCAGCATCCAGCCTGCTTTGACCACGCCGTACCCCAAAACTGCAGAACCCACTGCAAACAAGCCCATGCCCAGCATGGTCGGGCCACCATAAGTCTTCAACATATCCCAGTTCAGGTTCTCCATTCCAGCGGGAGCGGGCGCGGTCACACCTAGAACAGCCGAGCCGGTTTGGTAGGCCAACCACAGCCAAAAGCCAATCGTGAATGGATTGGTCACCATGGTCAAGGCAGCTGCCGTGGGTATGTGAGCGCGCCACCAAACGCAGTGCACCACGGCCACCACAATTTGCGCCGCTGGAATGAGGAAGGCCCATAAAAAACCCACCGCCACTCCGCGCGCCACGGCTTCGTGCTGAAAGCGCCACAGCTGTGCATCCAGCAAACGCGAAGCCCAAGGCCTGAGCCAAGGGTGTTGAGCGAGTTGCTCGCGATTGGGCAGCCAAGGGCGTTGTGGGGCGGCGGAATCAATGATTTTCGGAGGCATAGACAGGCATTTATAAGATTCGTAAGTCTCTTATTCTTTAATAACAACGGGTTTTTCCAGTCAGTTAAAAACGATGAGTCATTCAATTTTTTACGAAGTGAAAGTGGATTTTATTCACAAAAAACATGCCCTTTAAATTTACACTGCCCCCATTGTTCAACAAAGGACGACATGGAAACGATTGCACCCCTGTGGTTATGGATCACTTTTGCGGGCATTGTGCTGGCCTCGCTGTTTGTAGATTTCGTGGTCTTGAAGAAGCAAGGCGCACATGACATTGGCGTCAAAGAGGCACTCAATTGGTCCCTTGTTTGGATCGCCCTGAGCTTTGTGTTCAACGGCTTGTTCTGGTGGGCCATCAAAGACCAAACCGGCTCAAACGAGTTGGCGAATACCAAATCGCTGGAGTTCCTAACCGGCTATTTGATTGAGAAGTCATTGGCGGTGGACAACATCTTTGTCTTCCTCATGATCTTCACCTACTTTGCCGTGCCCAAGGCCTACCAAAAACGGGTGCTGATGATCGGCATCATTGGGGCCATTGTTTTGCGCACCGTCATGATTTTGATCGGTGGGTGGCTGCTTTCCGAGTTTCATTGGGTGCTGTACGTGTTCGGCGCTTTCTTGATTCTGACCGGCATCAAGATGTGGTGGGCGGCAGGCAAAGAACCGGACTTGAACAACAACCCCGCCTTGAAACTACTGCGCAAGCGGATGCCCGTCAGCCAGAACTACGACGGCGAGCGGTTTTGGACGGTTGAAAACGGCGTGAAGATTGCCACGCCTTTGTTGATGGTGATCAGCTTGATCGCCCTGACCGATGTGATATTTGCGGTGGACTCTATTCCCGCCATCTTCGCCATCACCAGCGATCCCTTCATCGTGCTCACCAGCAACGTGTTTGCCATTTTGGGCTTGCGCGCTATGTATTTCTTACTGGCCGCCGTGGCCGATAAATTCCATTTGCTCAACTACGGCTTGGCGGTCATTTTGGTGTTTATTGGAACCAAGATGTGCTTGATCGATATTTACAAAATGCCTGTCACCGTTTCCTTGGGCGTGGTGATTGGCATTTTGGCTGTCACCATGGGGCTCAGTGTGCGCAGCGCGCCCAAAAAAGCCGACGCTTAAAAATTTTGCGGTGGGGTTAGGTGCAACAGACGCTGAACCAGCGGATGTTGCACCTTTTTTTCAGTGCCAATGGCGTAGAAATGTTCGGTCACGCCGACGCTGCGCCCCATGCATTTCACGGCGTAATGCGAGATTAATTCTTCTTGCACCGATTCCGCCGCTGGAAACACGCCCATGCCACTGGCGCCAAATGTTTTCAGCAAAGCGCTGTCTTCAAACTCTCCCACTATCTTCGGCTTGAGATGGTGTTGCTCAAACCAATGCTCAAGCCGGTCGCGCATGGCGGTGTGGGTGGTGGGCATCAGCACCGGCAACTCGGCCAAGTTGTGCGGAAAAGTTTTGGCTGACTTGGCCAGCAATGCAGCCGTGCCATACCAAGCAATGTTTGAGGTGCCCAAGGCATGGCTGTAGAGCTTGATGTTGGGGTTGCTGGGCGCGGCGCGGTCGGAAATCACCATGTCGAGTTTGTGCAGCGCGAGGTTGCCCAACAAATCGTTGAATTGACCTTCCAAGCACAACAAACGCAGTCGCGGCTCGCTGATGATGGGTTGCAGCAAACGGTGCACCACCAACTTGGGCAAGCCATCGCTGATACCCACCCACAAGCGCACGCCAGGGGTGGTGGCCGCATCACGCACCAGATTGGGCAGACCTTCACCCAGTTGAAAAATTTGATCCGCTTGTTGCATGGCGGCCATGCCTGCCTCGGTCAAAGCCAAGCCTCGACCGGCCGGTTTGAGTAGCTCACAGCCCAGTTCCTTTTCCAATTCACGCACTTGGGCACTGACGGTTTGCACCGCCATGTCCAATTTCTGGGCGGCCTTGGAAATGCCGCCTTCTTTGGCCACGACCCAGAAGTAATAAAGGTGTTTGTAATTGAAAGGGGTGCTCATGCTCAGTATTTTCAGGAGTGATATGAAGGAATTATCTGCTTTTTCTTATTGATTCAAAGCCCTATGGTTGAGGCCATCTTGAAAGGAGATGCTTCATGAACGAGAACTCATCCACCCGCACCTTGCCAGACAACGCGCTTTACCCTGCAACGGGGCAAAGCACGCATTCATTGGACGTTCAACGGGTGTTGCGCAATACGTATGCGCTGTTGGCCATGACATTGATCTTTAGCGCCGCAGTCGCTAGCGCCACAGTCGCATTTCGATGGCCCGCGCCCGGCCTGGTGCTGACCTTGGTCGGCTACTTCGGTTTGCTGTTTGCGATTCATCGTTTTCAAAACAGTGGCTGGGCCTTGCCTGCCGTGTTTGGCCTGACCGGCTTCATGGGCTACACCTTGGGGCCCATCCTGACGCACTACCTGTCCTTGCCCGGTGGCGCACAAACCATCAGCATGGCCTTGGGAGCCACTGGCGTGACGTTTTTATCGCTCTCTGCTTACGCTCTGACGACACGCAAAGACTTCAGCTTCATGGGTAGTTTTTTATTCATGGGCATGGTCATCGCCATGTTGGCCGGCTTGGCTGCTGTCTTTTTTGAAATCCCAGCGCTCAGCTTGGCTGTGTCAGCGATGGTGGCATTGTTGTCTGCCGGTTTGATTCTGTTTGAGACCAGCCAAATTGTGAATGGTGGCGAGCGCAATTACGTGATGGCTACCGTCAGCTTGTTTGTCTCGGTTTTCAATTTGTTCACCAGTCTGCTGGCCTTGTTTGGCTTCGGTGGCAGCAGCGAGTAAGACGTCAGCCTTCCTCGGAGCGCTGTTCCTCAACTTGACTTGGATGTAAACACATGAAATGTCCTCAATGCAAAGATCAAACCTTGGTGATGACCGATAGGCAAGGCGTGGAGATCGATTACTGCTCAGCCTGCAGAGGTATTTGGCTTGACCGTGGTGAGTTGGACAAACTGCTTGAGCGTGCAGCCACTGCCAGCGCAGCACCCCCGCAAATAGCTGCACGAGAGCATCGTCATCCAAAGTATGACGACGATGACAGGCACCATGGCTACAAGCATCGGCATCAAAAATCCTGGTTGAGCGAGATATTTGATTGACCATCTGAAAGAGTGAATGCAAAGTTTTATTGACCCCGCTATTCTTTTTTTTGTCTTTGGTGTCTTTGCCGGTTTAGTTCGATCCAATCTGGAAATCCCGTCGGCGATTTCCAGATTTTTGTCTTTGTACTTGTTAATGGCTTTGGGGCTCAAAGGCGGTTTTGCATTAGCCGCTTCTGGCTTGAATGCGCAAGTGCTGATCAGCTTGGGAGCGGCAGTGGCCATGGCCTCGGCCATTCCGCTACTTAGCTATGTGGTTCTGAAAAAAATCATCGGACGGTTTGATGCAGCAGCCATCGCCGCCACCTACGGCTCTGTGAGCGCGGTGACTTTCATCACCGCTGTCCAATATTTAGATACACACAACTTGCCCTATGGCGGTCACATGGCTGCGGCCATGGCCTTGATGGAGTCGCCCGCGATTTTGTTGGCCGTTTTCATGGCGAACAAGGTGCGTGCGGAGATGCGAAGCACTCCAGCGAACAACACTCCACAAGCCACTTCCATGGGCCATGTCTGGCATGAAGCACTCACCGATGGCGCTCAGCTATTGCTGCTGGGAGCTATGTTGATTGGCTTTTTCTCCGGTGAGTCAGGCCAAGAAGTGATGAAGCCTTTTTCTGTGGATTTGTTCAAAGGGATGTTGGCATTTTTTCTGCTGGACATGGGACTGCTGGCGGCGCGCAACATGGCCAAGCTCAAAGGGCAACCAGCGACTTTGTTGTTGTATGCCTTGTTGGCACCTGCTGTGCATGCCAGCTTCGCCATGGTGGTTGGCGGTTGGCTGAACATGAACCCCGGCGACTTGGCTTTGTTGATGGTGTTATCTGCCAGTGCGTCTTACATTGCCGTGCCTGCTGTGTTGCGTCAGGCTATTCCAGAAGCCAATCCAACGCTTTACTTTGGCATGTCGCTGGGCATGACGTTTCCGCTCAATATTTTGTTGGGCATTCCGCTGTATGTACAAACGGCGTTTTGGTGGACGGGCGCTTGAAATTCAAAACAAGTGGATGTTCTGAAATTTTTTATGAACTTTCACATCTCTTCGGAATGTCTTGCGCGAAACTCACAAAGCCACGAACTAGAAGTCAAAACCAAGCTGATTGACATCAGCCTGTTGTTTGGTAGTTGACTTTTTGCGGGAGTGCATGGGTTTGCGTGAAGCATGCCTATCAACGACTGCCTTCTTGCCTTCAATGACTTCAGGCGTTTTGCGCCTTTCATACAAGCTTTGCTTCGATGCTCGTGTGGCAGTGGCCAAATCAACCAAGGGTTCAACAAGTTGACCGCTTAGCTTGGGATGGTTTTTCAATTCCTCAGGTAACAGCCATGGTTCAAATAGCCAAGTGTCTGGCACATGTCGCATGTGAGGAAGCCAGCGCCTGACAAACTTTCCATAGGCGTCATGGTCTTGGGCTTGCTTGATCGGGTTGTAAACCCGTGTGGTGTTGATGCCGGTTGTGCCTGATTGCATCTGTAATTGGCTCCAGTGAATGCCTGGTTCATAGTCTAAAAATTGTGTGGCCAACCATTCGCCGACAGGACGCCAGTGCAGCCACAAGGGATAGGCAGCGACCGAAACCAACATGGCCCGCATGCGAAAGTTCAACCACCCGGTTTCTCTCAGCATGGTGACGCAAGCGTCGACCATGGGCCAGCCTGTGCGTGCTTCTTTGAACGCTTCAAAATATGCAGTGTTGAAGTCTTGCTCGCGAAGTCCATCGTATCCATGGTGCATATTGCGCCATTCAATAGCAGGTTCACTTTCCAGTTTTTGTATGAAATGGCAATGCCAATAGAGACGACTCACGAAAGCGTTTAATCCGGCTCGATGTCGACTTGCTTGTGGTGGAAGTTGCGCAATATGTGCGCGTGTTCGCTGCACCACTTCGCGCATGCTGATGCAACCATAGGCCAAATACGCAGATAACCTGGAACAGGCGTCCGGCGCAGACAGGGGAGAAGAAATGCCTCCTCGGTAACCCATGCTGCGAGCATTGAGAAAACTGTGTAGTGTCTTTAGAGCAAGCACACGACCACCAAACTGGCGCAACGGCGGGTTATGTGTCAAGTGGGTCGGTGCAAGCATTGACAATGTGTTTGTGGATGGTGGACGCCAAAAATGCAGCGAGTCGATGGGTTGAATGGGCGATGCCATGTGTTGTTCCCACGCGCGTTGCCACAGGTTGCGGTTTTTTAATCGCCGCACAACGCCAAACTGAGGGAATTCATGCCAATAGATGCTGTGCAATTGGCACCATGCGGAAACTTTCAGATCGCGTGCATAGGTAAAACCATTGCCTGTTTCCTCATGTGAGTACAGCCCAGTAAACGGTGCTTCTTGCCACAGTCGATTCAGTACTTCTGGCAATTCGCCCGTATGTATCTCTAAGCAGCCACCCAATGTGCGCAAATGTGTGTCAAGCTCTTGTAATGACTCGCGCACAAACTCAAAGTGTTGAAGTGCACAGTCCGGTTGTAACCAAAGCTCTGGCTCAATGACATAAATACATCTGACGGGGCCACGTTGACTGGCCATGACTAACGCAGAATGGTCTTGCCAACGCAAGTCTCGTTTGAACCAAACCAATGAGTAGCTCATGGTATTTTTTGATGGGTTTTTATCTATTGAATGTTGCTCACCGTAAGCGGCGTTAACAAGCTCAGACTTGCAACCAGTGTGAATACAAAACGCAACTTGAGCCAAGCCGATGGGGTCTTCACGCATGTTTGCTTCTTCATCTGAATTAGCAATCAGAAATTAGCAATTGGCTCTGCGGTGATCTGCAATTTGTCGATCATGGAATTTCATCTCTGGGCTTCTCAGCGCACGATGCTTGGTGGTGCGGCCTTTGACTCTTTGTCTCCACAAAATGAATGACTGAGGTTTGAGTTCATTGCGCATCAGACGGATCACTTGAGCTTCTGTCAGTCCCGTTCGCTCTTGAATGGTTTCAAATGATGTGCGGTCTTCCCAAGCCATTTGAATGACATGAGAAATGTCGTCTTCTGTAAGCTTCTTACCGCGCATCCGTTCACTCAATGGCTTGGTACACCAACTGCTTGACCATGCGACGGTAATACTGTCGCTGCGGTCCCGGTGTTTGCGCCATCAGCAAACCAATGACTTGCTCTTTAGGATCAATCCAAAAAAATGTGCCGCCCGCACCTGCCCAAGCGTAGTCGCCCTCAGAGCCCGGCACACTCGCCATGCCTTGGCCTTGTCTCACCATGAAGCCCAGTCCGAAGGTATAGCCTTGAACGCCCATCAGCAACTCGCCCGGTTGCAGCGGTGTCGCCACTTTGGGGCCAAGGTGATCCGAGGTCATCAAAGCCAGCGTGGTGCGGCTCAAATACCGCTTGCCGTCGAGGGTGCCGCCATTGAGCAGCATCTGGCAAAAGCGCAAGTAGTCGTCGGCCGTCGTGGCAAGACCTGCACCACCCGAATCATTGCCTTGTGCTTTGGTCAGATCGAGCATGGGCGGAAATGGTTTTTGCGTCAACGGGTCAATCGCCAATGGCTCGGCAATGCGATGCACTTTGCTGGCAGGTACGATGAATGAAGTGTCTTTCATGCCAAGCGGTTTGATCAGCCGTTCTTCAAGCATCACACCCAGCGGTTTTTTTCCAACCGCTTCGAGTACACGGCCTAACAAATCGGTAGACAAACTGTATTCCCAGGTACTGCCGGGCTGCCATTGAAGTGGTGCTTTGGCAAAGGCTGCCACCTGTTCTTCGGGCGACAGTGTGATCCACTTTGGACCGTTTTCAACAGAGAACAAGCCTGCATCGATATATGCTTGTTTCATCGCGCTTGATCGTGTGAATTCAGGATATGTCAGACCGGAGGTATGGCGCAGCAAATCATGCACCGTGATGCCACGCACAGCAGGCACAGTGGCGGTGCTGCCGTCCATAGCGTTGGATAAAACCGTTTGTTTAGCCAATGCAGGCAGGAATTTAGAGACGGGGTCGGCGAGTTGCAACTGGCCTTCTTCCACCATCATCATGGCCAGCACAGATGCCATCGGTTTGGTCATGGAGTAAGCGCGGAAAATGGCATCGTGTTTGACGCCTATGTCATCGCTGAAAACCACCGCGCCTTTGCGAGCGATCATCACAATCGCTCCAGGCATTTGCCGGTTGTCGATTTCTTTTTGGATCACGGGTCTGATGCGCTTGAGCCGCTCGGCAGACATGCCGAGCGATGCCGGTGCAGCAGTTGGCATATCAGCCATTGCCAATGTGGCGAAGGACAGCAAAACACACACATACAGGCTTCGACGTTTCAGGGATGAATGCATGGCAAACCTATTTAATTGAATCATTGTGGGTGAACAGCTTTGCGCAAAACAGCCGCATAACCGGGTGTGAGTTCCATGTGCGGCGCGAGGCCTTGTTCGATCAGTATGCTGTGTGCCGTTTTGAGTTTCCAGCAAGGTACAAAGCTGAACAAATGGTGTTCCAAATGGTAATTGACCCAATAGGGTGCGACAAACCAGCGTTCCAAGTGATTGGCAAATGTGGTGCGGGTGTTGCGCAAACGGTTGTGTCTGTCGCCGGTGACAGCATGCTCGGCAATATTGCGAATGCGGCTAAAGAGTTGAAACCAGGTCAATAATGGCAAGCACCACATCCATAGAAAAAGCATGGGTTGATCACAAGCCCACAAAAAGCCAAACAAAACCAGGTTCGTTAAAAACAAAGCTTTTTCTGTTCGCCATAAACGTTGCAGACGCACCATCGTTGAGCCTTCATCGCCCAAGCCAGCACGCCATTGCGCCAAGCGTTGTTTGTAGCCTGTCTGGCCGCTCAGGTCACGCCAAACCTTGCGCCACAAACTGCTTGAAGACACAGGAAAGGGGCGCGACAACACCAAATCAGGATCCTCGTCTTGTTGGGTATGTCGGTGATGGGTCAGATGGTAGGGGCGGTATGCGTACATGTGAGCACCGACCGCGCCGCCTGCCAACCAGTGACCTGTGAAATCATTCAAGCCAGCCTGGCGCATCAAGACGCGGTGCGCCGCATCGTGCATCAATATGCTCAAACCCAATTGACGACCGCCAATCAATGCACTGCAAACGAGAAAAGTCAAAGGATTCGGCCAACAAACAAAAACATACATGCAAATGCCGATGACTGTCCAGGCATGCAACACCAACAAGCCACCGATCAGGTCAGAGCGTTGGCGCAGCATGTCGTTCTCAGCGTCACTGAGTTTGACATGCATGTCGGTGAGGTTTGCTTCATTCATGGTTCTGCCACAGTGTATGAAGTTTGAGTGTATTTCAAGTGCCGGAAAAACGCGGATGGCGTTTTTCTATGAAAGAGCGCACACCCTCGGCCGCATCCTGACTGTTTGATAGTCGTTGCTGGGTGGCTTCAAATGCATCGACCGCAGCCTGTGGCCCGTCTTCTATGCATTGCAACACCGACTGGCGGGTGGCAATGACCGCCAATGGCGCTTGCTCGGCTATCAGCCTGGCGATGCGAAGTGCTTCGTTCAGTTCTTCACCCGCAGGAACGACTTTTTGTACGAAATTCAATCGCAAGGCCTCTGCTGAATCGAATTCATCCCCAGTGAGTAAATGCAACAAAGCGTTGCCCGCGCCAGCGCGTTGCGACATACGCAGCGTGGCGCCACCTGTGGCCATGATGCCGCGTTTGACTTCCAACTGAGAAAAACGGCAGTTGTCAGCGGCGATCACCACATCGGCTGCCAGCATCAACTCAATGCCTAAGGTGAAGGTGATGCCCTTGACTGCCATGACCAGCGGTTTAACTCTGCGACGGTAGCCCTTCATGCCAAGGTCGAATGGATCGACTTGTCCATCCGCAATGGCGCGTTCTCCGCGCTGCATCAATCCGGCAAATGTTGGCAAGTCAAGGCCGCCTGTGAAATGATCGCCCTCGGCGCAGACCACGCCCACACGCAATGCCGGATCGTCGTCAAGCAGCGTGTAAGCCTGCGACAACTGGTTCATCATGGCGGGTGTAAAGCCATTGCGCTTAGCAGGGCGGTTGATGCGAATGATCAGCAAGCCATCTTGTATCTCGTGATCAATACTTCCATGGGTTGATTCGCTGGTTGACATGGTGGCGCTTGGTTAAAACCCAGTAGACAAAACAGCCATTCGCGCGGCGATGGCTTGGAATTGAGACACTGTTTCATCGATGATGGTTTGCACGCTTTTCACCTCGTGCACCAACCCGGCGGATTGGCCAGCTAATGCGGGAGCCGCGTTCATATCGCCGCCGAAGTACACATCTTGAATACCCATGAAAGCATCAGGTCCCATCAAACCAGCTTCGTGAATCTTGGCGGTGAAGTCGGCTTTCAAGGCACGTATACAAGGTGAAGATTTGGTGTTGAGCATGTAAGTGCCTGTTGCCGCTGCATCGACAATGGCTTGTTTGTAATTGG
>CANHLD010000056.1 GCA_947461325.1 Comamonadaceae bacterium | reverse complement strand
AATGGATCTGTATTTATCTTGTGGCGAAACCATGGCCGCATGGAAGTCCATAGAGTGCATCATCGGTGCCATTGCCATGGATATGCTTGGCAAAGTTTCATCACTGCGGTTGGTCATGCTGAAATGAATCTTGTCGCCGACTCTTGCTCTAACAGTAGGCCCTGGCACTTGGTCGCCAAAGGTCCATGCACTGAATTGAACGCCAGGTGCAATCTCAACAATCTTGTGTGTGGTGTCAAGTTGCACCTTCTTGAGTGGTGAAGGGTCTATAGGTTTTAACTCAGCAGTGAAGTTCAAGGATGCGCCTGCTGCAAATGGCCCTGTATGCCTTTGCATGCTAGTTCTGGCTGGCGGTGACTTAAGCTCTATTTGATATGAATCATTGGCAACCAATTCTTTATTGTCTTTTGGACCACATGCACAAAGAAAGCCAAAACTTAGTAATAATGCCGTTCGAACTGTAAGTTTGATAAACATAGACAATCCAGTTTCAGCGAGTTTGAGTAGAGCGGATACTATGTCGCGTTCACATTGGCATGTGAATTGATTTGACTTTTGTTGACGCACATCAATGAATTCAACAACATAACTACCTCACACAATGTCAAACAACAAAGTCTGCTTGGTTATAGGTGCTGGCGATGCCACTGGAGGCGCAGTTGCTAAGCGATTTGCGCGAGGAGGTTATGTTGTGTGCGTGACCCGCAGAACCCTGGATAAATTACAGCCTTTGCTTGACGCCATTCAGCAAGCAGGTGGTGTGGCACATGGTTTTGCATCAGATGCCAGAAAAGAAGATGAAGTAATTTCTCTGGTTGAACACATTGAATCTAATGTCGGTCCAATTGCTGTGTTGGTCTTCAATATTGGCGCAAATTCACCAAATAGCATCTTGACTGAGACAGCAAGGCGCTATACAAAAATGTGGGAAATGGCTTGTTTGGCAGGATTTTTGAATGGACGAGAGGTCGCCAAGCGCATGGTGACAAGAGTTGACGATTCAGATCGAAACACAAATGGTATCAGTCCAAAAGGAACGATCATTTTCACTGGGGCTACTGCTTCATTAAGAGGCAGTGCAAACTTTGCAGGATTTTCAGGCGGCAAAATGGCTTTGCGTGGATTAGCCCAAAGCATGGCCCGCGAATTGGGTCCTATGGGAGTACATGTGGCACACACCATCATTGATGGGGCGATTGATACAGAATTCATTCGCACACTTTTTCCTGAACGTTATGCATTGAAAGACCAGGGAGGCATCCTGAATCCAGACCATATTGCAGATGCCTATTGGATGTTGCATCAACAGCCTAGAGACGCTTGGACGCATGAACTCGATTTGCGGCCCTATATGGAAAAATTTTGACAAGACTTTGAGGAGAAATCATGGCAAAAACATTTGACTATTTTTTTGACTTTGGCAGCCTAGCCGCATATTTGGCTCACACACAAATGGACAAAATAAAGGCTGACACAGGAGCCAATCCCATTTACCTTCCGATGCTATTAGGTGCAGTTTTCAAGGCTACAGGCAACGTCTCTCCAGTCAGCGTCCCTGCCAAGGGTAAGTACGTTTTTGTCGACTTCAAGCGTTTTGCAGACAGTTATGGAGTTCCTTTGAACAACAACCCGTTCTTCCCAATCATCACCACAACCCTCATGCGCATGCTTACTGGTTTGCAGATGCGTTCGGATGCAAGAATGCATGAATTCATGGACATTATTTTTAAGGCTATTTGGGTAGATGCACTCAACCTCAATGACCCAGAGGTTGTGGGGCGCGTTTTAGGTGAGGCGCACTTTGACGCTAAGGAGCTATTTGATTTGGCCAATGAGCAAGCAACCAAAGACAGACTCAAAGATGTCACAACCCAGGCTGTTGAGCGCGGGGTATTTGGAGCGCCTACATTTTTTGTCGGCAAGCACATGTTTTGGGGTCAGGATCGTATCGATCAGCTGAAAGCTGCACTCAAATCTTAGTTACTTCTTGTATATGTTCTAGATGTAGACTTTAATCATGAGATTATTTGATTCAATATAACTAATGACAGATTGAACCGCTTTTGTCAGGCCTGACAAAAGCGGTCGTCCCATAGGCGGTCACCTGCCAAGGTGGGGCCGTCAACAGTATGCCTATGGGCACGAATAGCTTGGGCAACAGGTTCGAGGAGTTTGGCAATCAGTCTGGCTTAACAGCCGTTACCTCAATTTCAACCAACGCTCGCTGTTCCACCAAGGTTTGCACCACAATGCAGGTCATTGCAGGGTAATTCAGCCCCATGATTTCTCGGTAAACCGCTCCAATCTCTTTTAAGCGAGAAACATAGGTATTTCGGTCAGTGATGTACCAGGTCATACGCACCATGTGTTCGGGACCTGCATCTGCTGCTTGAAGAACAGCAAACACATTTCGCAAAGCTTGGGCAGTTTGTGCCACAAAATCATCTGATTTGAATTGTTGGTCTTCGGTCCAACCAATTTGCCCACCGACATAAATCTGCAGACCACGCGCGGCTACACCATTGGCATAACCCCTTGGTCTTTCCCAACCTTCGGGTAATAAAACTGTGTGCATAGCTACTTTCATGTGGAGTTGAGATCACGCAACTTGAATCGTTGCAATTTGCCGGTGGGTGTACGGGGCAATTGGTTCAGAAACACTATATCTCTGGGGTACTTGTAGGGCGCAAGAGAACTCTTGACATGGTCTTGTAAGCGTTTGATTAACTCTGGCCCTGGCTTATAGCCCTTGGATAAAACGCAAAAAGCTTGGACCACCATGCCTCGTTCAGAATCGGGTTTACCCACCACGCCACATTCGGCAACTGCTGGATGCGATAACAATGCGTCTTCCACTTCTGGGCCTCCAATGTTGTACCCCGCGCTGATGATCATGTCGTCTGAGCGAGATTGGTAATGAACATAACCATCGATGTCTATCATCGCCATGTCACCTGTGATGTTCCAGCCATTCACAACATAACTTTGTTGACGTTGATCCGACATATATTTACAGCCTGTGGGACCTCGGACGGCAAGCCTTCCTATCTGGCCTGGTGGCAAAGCTTCGCCTGATTCGTTCATCACGCAAGCTAGATAGCCAGGCACAACTTGACCAATGGTGCCAGTCCTCACATTTTCAGCGGCAGACGAAATAAAAATATGGAATAACTCTGTCGCGCCGATGCCATCGACCATTTCTAATCCTGTGGCTGACTTCCACGACTGTCGCGTGGCATCTGGCAAGGCTTCACCCGCACTGACGCTGATACGCAAACTGGGTACTGGATGGCTCGCAATAACTGTCGTCATTTGTCGATAAAAAGTTGGTGCGGTGTAGCAAATCGTGCATGCTGCGTGTTGCATCGCTTTGACCATGGTTTCTGGATTCAAAGGCCCTTGAGCAAAATAAACAGATGCACCCACGGCCATGGGAAAGAGCAACAAACCACCCAACCCAAAAGTGAAGGCCAGAGGCGGGGTGCCCACCACCACATCATGCTCAGTAGAATTGAGCACATGTCGCGGCCAAGCGTTACAAGCCGACCAGACATCTAAATGTGAATGGCAGGCTACTTTGGGCGAACCTGTGGTTCCAGAGGTAAAGGCCAGCATTGCAATATCGTCACCTATGGTCGCGCATGCTTCAAAGTTTTTGGATTGATTGGCGCTGAGTGATTCCAAGTCATGGTACGCAGCTGAATCGCCAAAAGAAATCAATGGCAAAGATTGTGCTTGTTCATTGATGGCGATGTTTATTTCGCTAAGTAAAGACACATCACACAATACAAGTTGAGGCTTGGCTTTAGCAATGATCTCGCTTAACTCTTTTGCGCGCAGTAATGGCATGGTTGCGACGGCCACCAAACCTGCTTTGACAACCGCTAACCAAGCCAAGGCGAAACCAATGCTGTTCGTACCTCGCAACAACACCCGGTTGCCAGGTTCCAAGCCCATATGGAGCATGGCGCAAGCCCGTTGATTAACCAGCACGTGTGCCTCGCGGTAAGTGATGGTTTGGTTGGGATCTCGAAACAACACCTTGTCGGCCCAAGAGGCTTGTAATGACTTGTCTAATAATTCATGGATAAGGTTAAGTGGTTCTCCGCCCTGAGGAGAGTCAGGGGCATATATGAACACAGGCCAAGCATTTCGCGATGGCAACCGATCGTGGACAAAGCGATCGGTTTGGCCCGTCATGACAAACCCTTGAGTACTGATTTACCAATTATGAGTTGCTGCACTTCTGAGGCACCTTCGTAAATGCGAAGTGATCGTATGTCACGGTACAAGGACTCCATTTTGTTGCCAACCATCACGCCTAAACCGCCATGCATTTGTAAAGCCATGTCGATGACTTTGGATGCGTTTTCTGTTGCTGTGAGCTTTGCCATAGCGGCAGCTTGTGTGTAGGCTGGCGCAGCAGATCCATCGCTGCCAGCGGTATCGCGCATCCATGCTGCGCGATAAGTTAAGAGTGCCGCAGACTCCAGCAATGCCGCCATGTCGCCTAAGCGTGCTTGTGTGAGTTGAAAATCCCCCAAGTGTTGACCAAACATTTGGCGTGATTTCACATGAACCAGTGCATCTTGTAATGCGCGGCGACCCATACCCAGTGCGGCGCCTGCCACTGAAGCACGAAATATATCCAAGGTTCGCATGGCGAGCTTGAATCCACTGTTTAAGTCACCCAGCACAGCCTCGCTGCCCAATCGACAATGGGTGAATCGCAAGGTGGCTAAAGGATGAGGTGACATGACCTGCAAATATTCATCATCTTGTAACCCAGCATGCGGCGCATCCACAATAAAGGCTGAGATACCGCGCGAACCGGCTTGGACATCAGTTTTAGCAAAAACCACATAAAAATCGGCCATGCCACCGTTGCTGATCCAAGTTTTGACACCATTCAATTCGAAACCTAGATCTACTGCTGTTGCCGTCGTTTGCATGCCCGCTACATCTGAACCTGCTTGCGGTTCGCTCAAGGCAAAGGCGGCGATTTTGTGACCTGAGGCGACTGCAGGTAAATATTGCGCTTGTTGAGCGGAGGTGCCTACCAAGGAAATGGCACCACTGCCCAAGCCTTGCATTGCAAACGCAAAATCAGCCAAGGGAGAAAACTGTGACAGCGTTTCTCGGATGATGACCAGTGCGCGTGAGTCAACTTGCGCCCAAGCGCCGCCATGCTGTTCGGGCACAACGTATCGCAACCATCCTGCATCCCCCAGTCGTTGAACCCATTCACGACAAGCAGCGCGGTCGTCTTGTTTATTGACTTGCTGTGTTCGCATCCATGCGTGCAAGGACGTTGCCAAGGCGCGATGGCGGTCCTCAAAAAACGGCAGTGACCATGGAGAGTTCATATCAATTGCCTTCAAACACGGGTTGCTGCTTGGCAGCAAATGCTTCGTAGGCACGGTGAAAGTCTTGGGTTTGCATGCAAATAGCTTGCGCTTGTGCTTCTGCTTCTATGGCTTGATCCAAGGTCATCGACCATTCTTGATGCAGCATATTCTTGGTCATACCATGCGCAAAAGCAGGTCCTTGTGCCAAGCTCAATGCCAAGGCTTGTGCAGCATCACCCAAAGCCTCTGATGCATGCAAGCTGTTGAAAAATCCCCAAGCCAAGCCTTCTGCCGCTGTCATGGCTCGACCAGTGAATAACAACTCGCTAGCTCGACCTTGTCCTATCACGCGAGGTAATAAGCTGCAGGCGCCCATGTCAGCTCCAGCCAGACCCACCCTAGAAAACAGATATGACACGCGTGTGCTGTCTGTGCCTAAGCGCATGTCACTGGCCAAAGCGAGCATGGCACCTGCCCCAGCACACACTCCATCGATTGCCGCAATGATGGGTTGTGGGCATAAGCGCATGGCTTTGACAAGCTCACCTGTCATGCGGGTGAAGGATAGTAACTCTGGCATAGTCATCTTGGTGAGCGGGCCAATAATCTCGTGTACATCACCGCCTGAGCAAAAATTACCTCCGGCGCCTTGCATCACTATCACACGTACATCGCTAGCCAAACGCAATGCATGAAAGAGGTCACAGAGTTCGGCATAGGACGCAAAAGTCAGTGGGTTTTTACGCTCAGGTCTGTTTAAGGTCAAGGTGGCTACACCTTGGTCATCGCACATCCATTTAAAGTGATGAGACTGGTGATGTCTCCAGCTTTGGTATTGACCATGCATGGGGTTGGTGTCTGGAATGAAATGCTTCATGTTGACTCCGCGTAAGAATTGCTGTGTTGTTTAACCCTACCCAAGAGTGTGTGGAGGTTTTTGACTTCTTGGGTACTTAAGGTCTCGAAGGCTTGCACGATCCAGGTTTCATGCCGCTTGGCCATTTTTTTGAACTGGGTTCTACCCTTTGGGGTCAGTCGTATCAACCAAGCACGGCGGTCATCGGGTAAGCTGACACGCTCGATCAAGCCTTCTTTGACTAATTGGTCGGTCACTGGCGTGATGTTGCCGCTGGTCACCATCATGCGGCGCGACAAATCGTTCATCTTCATGCCTTGAGGCTCCCTCTCTAGCTGCGCCATTAAGTCGAACCGGGGGAGGGTGGTATTGAACTCTTCGCGCAAACCGGTTCGAACTTGCTTTTCAATCAGTTGCGTGCAGGTGAGTAGGCGTAGCCATAAACGCAGAGTCTCAGGGTGTGCGCTGTGTGCACGTGCTTCTAAATCCATTTTTACCTCGTTGTGTTGAGTAATCGGTAGAGTTGATCACGACCGCTTTCGTATACGCGTGGCCAGACCACATCCTTACTGCCCATCTTGGCCACTTCGTGTAATGTCCAGGCAGCATCTGCCAAATGCGGTCGAGCGACAGCGCACAGGTCAGCGCGACCTGCCGCAACAATGCTGTTGGCATGATCAGCTTCACTTATGGCACCCACTGCCATGGTGGCTATGTGCAACTCGTTTCGGATGCGGTCCGAAAAAGGGGTCTGGTACATCCGACCATACACAGGCTTGGCCGCACGGGTGGTTTGACCTGAGGAAACGTCAATCAGATCGCACCCCGCTCTTTGGAATAAACGCGCGATCTCTACCGCATCGTCATCGGTATTGCCCCCAGGTGCCCAGTCGTGCGCTGAAATGCGAACGCTCATTGGTTTATGGGTGGGCCATACCGCACGCATGGCCTCAAATACTTCTAAAGGGTAGCGGCAGCGGTTGGCCAAGCTACCGCCATAGATGTCGGTGCGCTGATTAGTTAAAGGGCAGATGAAACCCGAAAACAAATAACCATGTGCACAGTGCAACTCCAACCAATCAAAACCAGCCGTATCGGCACGCTGCGTTGCTTGCACAAACTGAGTGGTCAAGGTCCGCATATCGGCCGTGGTCATAGGCCGTGGCACTGCGTTGTTTGGACCGTAGGCGACCGGGCTGGCAGCCATCAAAGGCCAGTTGTTCTCTAGCAGTGGCTCATCTATCGCATCCCACCCCAGTTGAGTCGATCCTTTTGCTCCGCTGTGGCCAAGTTGCAGGCCGATATGGGCGTTGTTCTGGTGCACAAAGTCGGTGATACGTTTAAATGCATGCAGCTGGTTGTCATCCCACAATCCAGGGCAGCCTGGCGTAATCCGGCCTTCAGGCGTGGGGCTGGTCATCTCCACCATAAGCAAGCCCGCGCCACCTAATGCACGTGCACCATGGTGAACCAGATGAAAATCATTGACAACACCATCCACTGCGCTGTAGGTGGCCATGGGTGAAACCACAATGCGGTTTTTCAGTTGCAGTTCACGAAGCTTGAAAGGTAAAAGCATGGGTGCGACCGCGTTACCTCCAGCTAACCAAGACTCAAATTGACCCAGCCAAGTTGGATCCCGCAGCCGCAGGTTTTCATGACTGATGCGTTGTGAGCGGGTCAGCAAAGAGTAGGTGAATTGCTCGATGTCCATGTGCGTGTAACGGTCCACATTTTCAAACCAAGCGGTGGAATTACGGGCTGCGTTTTGGATTTTCAGTACCTCCACACTGCGCCGATCTTCATAGGCTTGCAACACCTTTGACATATCGGCATCAGCATGTTGGGCAAAGGTGTTGGCCAAATCGATCGCGTCTTCCAAAGCGAGTTTGGTGCCGCTGCCAATCGAGTAGTGCGCGGTGTGGGCTGCGTCGCCCATGAGCACAACTGGAATTGGTTTGTCACGCTCTGCATGCATCCAATGCACCCAGCTTTTGCATATGACCCGGGGAAACTGTATCCAGATGGCAGAGCCGCGTAGGTGTACCGCATTGCTTATCAGTGGTTGACCATCCAGATATTGGGCAAACAGGTTTTGGCAAAAAGCCACGCCTTCGTCTTGGCTCATCTGATCAAAGCCATGCGCTTTCCAAACTGATTCGGGCGTTTCCACAATAAACGTGGATGTATGTTCGTCATACTTGTACGCATGGGCTTGAAACCAGCCGTGCTCTGTCTGCTCAAATGCAAAAGTGAATGCATCAAAGGTTTTGTGAGTGCCCAGCCATACAAAACGGCAATTTCGTACATCAATGTCAGGCTGGTAACTTTCAGCGTAACGGGTACGAATGCGGCTATTCAATCCATCACTGGCAATCACTAAGTCGGCTTTGTAATGTTCAGTCAAGGTTTGGTCATCCATCACATCGGTTTCAAACACCAGTTTTACGCCCAGCTCTTCACATCGCTGCTGCAGGATATTGAGTAGGTGTTTGCGCCCTATGCCGCAAAAGCCGTGACCTGTTGATCGGATACTGCGACCTTTGAAAAATACCTCAATATCGTCCCAATGGTTGAATGCATCACCAATCAGTTGTGCTGATATTAGATCCGCGCTGCGTAAGTTATCCAGAGTCTGGTCGCTCAGTACTACGCCCCAGCCAAAAGTGTCATAGGGACGGTTACGCTCGACCACGGTCACTTGATGCGCTGGATTTTGGAGCTTCATGAGCAGAGCGAAATACAAGCCTGCAGGTCCGCCGCCAATACATAATATTTTCATGTCTGAATTGTTTAGGCCTAAAGCAAATGATGTCAAGCATTGATTGCTTGAAAAAGGAGAGGGTTTTCCCTTGCCTAGATGACGACTTGACTGTTTTGAATAGTCCAACCCACTAGTTGTTTATAGCTTTTCAAAAAAAGGTGCAATTAAGGGGAAATATCAACAATGAAATTGCTTAAGGTAGCTTGAGATATTGCTCTTGACTGACACCATCCGCCGTGAAATATACGTGCAACTAGCCAGGTGAAAACCTGGTTTTCAGGTTTTCCCTCGAAATTTGACCTCGAAACTTCGACGACATAACTAGGGCTTGATTTGAAAAAGGCCCAAGTTCTACTCTGTGCACCGAGACCTAAATTAAAGGTTTAAGCTAACTGTCATTTGAACGGTTGGGCTGCTGCCGGTATCGTGATCCCCTTTGCCATGCCTTTCAAAATGGCATCCACTCGCTGTCAATAGTCGAATGAATTCAGGCGTAAAGCTTGTTCCTATTAGTTAATTGGAGTGGCGTGAGTAACTGAAAATTTGCGAGCTAGTACTTCATAAGAAATTTCATTCTTATCTGGAAATCCATTTTCTGCCAGCAACTCGGGGATCATGATTTCTAATTTGGATGAAAGTATTTCCATTGTTTCGGCTTCAGTTACCAGGCCTGGTACATCATCAGAAGTTGCTACCCATACTTTTGCTTCTTCATCCCATTCAGCTCTAACAAAGTAAATTTTTTGCATGTTGAACATTCCTTTATATGATTTGGTTTAAGAATTACTAAGGAGCATGGCTTACTTCAAAAGTTGTCATGACTGGATGACTGTGTATCTTCATAGGGAACTCATCAAGATACAAAGAAGTCGCCTCTTTTAGATTGTGAATAGCTTCGTGATAAGTTTCACCTTGGGTGGTAGTGCCTGTTTCTGGGTTAAGGGCAATGAATCCACCTTCTTCGGCTTCAGTAATTACGGCTGTAAGCAATATGAAAATTCCTCTGCTAAATCTAGCTGTAGATACACATTTTATGGCCGTTATGTAAATCAATTAAATAATCAAAATTGTTCGACCCCCTGGCTGGTGCTCGAACTTCAAAGTGAAAAAATTAACTGGCGCAATACCAAGCAATAACTCTTTTCAGCGCAACAGCAGTACCGGACTCAAGCAGGGATTCCTCTTGCAAAAAATCATCGAAACTCGATCCAATGTTTTTCTTTGACATGTCATTTCCTTTTCAAGATCTTGAGACGTT
>CANHLD010000055.1 GCA_947461325.1 Comamonadaceae bacterium | reverse complement strand
CGCGCGCGCAGGTGCGCTGGGTTTGCTTGGTGGCGGTTATGGCGAATTGGCCTGGCTGCAACGCGAACACGGACTGGCTTTGTCACTTTGCAGTGGTGATGCTGCCGCATTGACACGGCTGGGTTGCGGATTCATCGCCTGGAAGCTGGATGAAGACGCCAGTGCATTGGACTGGTTGTTGGATCAGCCGCATTTACCGGCTTCGTTGATGTTGTCCTTTGGCGACCCGCGCCCTTACGCCGAGCGCATAGCTAAGCGCGGTGTACCCTTGATTTGCCAGATTCAAAGACTTGAACAATTGCCCGCATGTATAGAGGCAGGCGCAGCGGTGATCGTGGCTCAAGGTGCGGAAGCCGGCGGCCACGGCATGCATGGTTTGCAAGGTCGCGCCACGTTCAGTCTGGTGCCTGAATTGGCAGATGCGTTGGCGGCGCAATCGCCTTCGACCATGCTGCTGGCTGCTGGCGGTATTGCGGATGGGCGAGGCCTCGCTGCTGCGCGCATGCTGGGTGCGGACGGCGTGTTGATGGGCACGCGTTTGTGGGCGAGCGCCGAGAGCTTAGCCTCCGCTGGTGCGGTGTCAGCGGCGTTGCAAGCGAACGGCGATGAGACAGCGCGTTCTGCGGTGTTTGATGTGTTGCGGCGTAAAAACTGGCCCAGCGAATTTGACTTTCGTGCGCTGCGCAACCGTTTGCACAGGGAATGGGAAACGCGTGTGGATGAATTGCGTGCTGCGCCAGATGCGGCGCGCGCGGACTATGACGCAGGCGTGGCGGCGCAAGACTATGCGCGTGCACATGTAACCGTAGGTGAGGCAGTGGGTTTGCTGCATGACGCGCCTTCTGCGGCTGTGTTGATTGAGCGGATCACGAAGCAGGCGGAGTCGTTGATCGGTTAATTGAATTATTGGGGTCAGGTTCCAATTAACTCACGCCATGGCGGGCGGGCCAACGCGAACGTTACGGCTTTGCCGTGGTGAGCGGCGACCGAACCGGCATGGTGCGAGCATCTCCATGAAACATGGTGGCATTGAATCAGAGGCACCAAAGTGTGTTCACACTTAAACCGCCATAACAGTTACCCTCGCCGCCAAGGCACACATCAACTCATAACCCACGGTGCCCGCCGCCGCCGCCACTTCATCAATACACAACACCTGACCCGTGGAAGCGTTGCCCCACATAGTCACTTCGTCACCCATCACAACTGAAGGCAACTCAGACAAATCGACACACAACATGTCCATACTTACCCGCCCCAGCGTACGGGTGCGCAAACCATTGACCAGCACCGGCGTGCCGGTAGGTGCGTGGCGCGGATAGCCGTCGGCATAACCGCAAGCGACGATGCCCACCGCCATGTCATGCGGCGCGGTGAATGTGCCGCCGTAACCCACACTGTCACCTGCCTTGAGTTGCTGCACGCCGACCAGTTGGCTGCGCAAGCTCATGGCGGCTTGCAAGCCCCAATGCGCCACGTCATGCAAACCATGGTCAGGCGAACTGCCGTACAAGGCAATGCCGGTGCGCACCCAATCGGCAGAGACTGCTTCGCGCGTGCCGTGTCGCAACACCGCCGCGCTGTTAGCCAGACTGCGCTCACCGGGCAAGTCGCTGCTGTGCCGCTCAAACACCTGCAACTGCGCGTCCACGCCGTGTGCGTCATCCGCGCGGGCGAAATGCGTCATCAGCGAAATTTCATCGACTTGCGGCAAAGCATTCAAACGCGCCCAGGCCGAGCGAAACGCCTGCGGCGTGAAGCCCAAGCGGTTCATGCCCGAATTCATTTTCAAAAACACACGTTGAGGCACCTGTGTTTTGTGTTTGCTCAGCATGTCGATTTGCGCTTCGTGGTGAACCACATGCCACAGGTCTAGGCGCGAACACAACTCCAAATCGCGTTGCTCGAACACGCCTTCGAGCAACAACAGTGGGCCGCGCCAGCCCAGATCGCGCAATGTTTGCGCTTCGTTCAAATCCAACATGGCAAAACCGTCTGCGCCGCGCAAACCTTCAAATACATGCGCCAACCCGTGGCCGTAAGCATTGGCTTTGACCACCGCCCACACCCGCGCGTCCGCCGACGCTTGGCGTAAGCGACTCAGGTTGTGACGCAGTGCATCTGTGTGTATCAATGCATGTAAGGGGCGGGGCATAGGGATGATTGTCGCAGGGCTGTCTGGGCTTGAATCGGCATGATATAACCCAAGAGCTACAAGGCCTGCATCTTGAATATTGACTTTTCTTTGACTCACATCCACCGCTTGTTTGCCAGGCCATTTCATTCATGAAACGCGGTTTTTACACGATCATGGCGGCGCAGTTTTTCAGCTCTTTGGCTGACAATGCATTGTTTGTCGCTGCGGTTGAAATGATCAAAGCCTCTGGCGGCGCTGAATGGCAGCGTGCAGCGCTCGTGCCCATGTTCGCTTTGTTCTATGTGGTGCTCGCGCCTTTTGTCGGCGCCTTTGCAGACTCAAGGCCCAAAGGGCAGGTCATGTTTCTCAGCAACGGCATCAAAGTAGCCGGTTGCTTGTTGATGTTGTTCGGCTCACACCCGCTGCTGTCTTATGCCATCGTCGGTTTGGGCGCGGCAGCTTATTCACCGGCCAAGTACGGCATCCTCACCGAATTACTGCCGGCCTCCATGCTGGTCAAGGCCAACGGCTGGATCGAGGGCTTGACCATAGGCTCCATTATTTTGGGTGTGTTGATCGGCGGTCAATTGGTCGGCCCGCATATTGCCGGTGCACTGCTCAGTTTGGATCTGCCCTTGATCGAGACCGGTATCGACACACCACCGGAAGCCGCCATCAGCATGATTGTGTTTTTGTACGCGCTGGCCGCCTGGTTCAACACCCGCATTCCTGATACCGGCGTGGCTATGGTGCCTTTGCGCAGTCAGACCGAGCACAGCCTGAGCTACAACCTGCTCGCTTTGATACCCGATTTCTGGCGCTGCAACAAGCTGTTGTGGACCGACAAGCTGGGGCAAATTTCTCTGGCCACCACCACCTTGTTCTGGGGCGCCAGCGGCAACCTGCGCTACATCGTGTTGGCATGGAGTTCGGTGGCGTTGGGTTACACCACCACACAGGCATCTTCATTGGTTGGCGTGGTGGCCATCGGCACGGCTGCAGGCGCAGTGATTGCATCCATGCGCATGAAATTGGTGGATGCAACCCGCGTCATGTCGCTGGGCATCGCCATGGGTTTGTTGATACTGGTGATGAATTTCATCAACAACGTCTGGGTCGCCGCGCCGTTCTTCATCTTGCTGGGCGGTTTGGGCGGATTTTTAGTCGTGCCCATGAACGCCTTGTTGCAACACCGCGGCCACAACCTCATGGGTGCAGGCCGCTCTATCGCCGTGCAAAACTTCAATGAACAAGCCTGCATATTGGCACTGGGCGGCTTGTATGCGCTGGCCACGGGCATGGGCATGAGTGCATTCGCAGCCATCGTCTGCTTTGGTTTGTTTGTCGCAGGCAATATGTGGCTGATTCAACGCTGGCATGCTCGCAACTGTGTGCAACATTCGCAGGAAATCGAACGCTTGATGGAGATTGCCCGCCAGGACCCAGGACACTGACGCATGCATGCAGCCAGCTTAGGTCCGGTGCTGGGCTTGATGGCCAATGCCTTGGTGTTCGGTTTGTGCTGGTGGCCTTTGCGCGAAATGCAATCCCTTGGATTGCATCCCTTGTGGGCGACTGCCTTGATGTACGGCTTGTCGTTTGTTGTCATCAGCGTCATGCGCCCGCAATGGTTTCGCAGTCTGTGGCAACACCCGCAACTCTGGTGGTTGTTTCTCGGGTCGGGCCTGACCAACTTTGGCTTTAACTGGGCGGTCACCCAAGGCGATGTGGTGCGCGTGGTTTTGCTTTTCTACACCATGCCCGCTTGGTCAGTGTTGTTCGCTTGGTGGTTGCTGGATGAAAAACCGACGCGCGCCTCCTTGCTGCGCTTGCTGTTAGCGCTGGTTGGTGTGGCGCTGATATTGAAAACCCCTGAAACACCTTGGCCCTTGCCCAGCAGCACCATGGATTATTTGGCCTTGCTGGGCGGCGCCAGCTTTGCACTCAACAACGCCATGTTGCGCAAACTGGCGTTTTTGCCTGAGAGCGATCGCATGGGCGCGATGTTTGGCGGTGGCATGTTCATCACCGCATTGGCTGCTGCCGCTTTGCTGCCAACTGGCTTGGTCAGCCTGCCGGTAGATATCAGCTGGTGGCCGTTCGCTTTGGGGCTGGCGCTGTGTTTGCTGTTCTCCAACCTCAGTTTGCAATACGGCGCAGCGCGATTACCGGCAAACACGACCGCATTGGTCATGTTGTCAGAAATCATTTTTGCCACCGCTTCCTCTGTGTTCATGGGGGTATCTGAGTTGACCGTGCGCAAATTGATCGGGGGACTGCTGATTGTGTTTGCCGCCATATTGGCGACAATGCAATCTGACACCAAGGAGTCCCCATGAACCCCGCTTCCATTTACGACTTTCAAGCCAATGACATCCAAGGCCAGCCCGTGAATCTGGCTGATCACAGGGGCAAAGTGCTGTTGATCATCAACACTGCCAGTGCCTGCGGCTTCACACCGCAGTTTGGCGGTTTGGAAGAACTGCACCAAACCTACAGTGGCAAAGGCTTGGTGGTGCTGGGGTTTCCTTGCAACCAGTTCGGCGCGCAAGACCCGGGCAGCAACACTGAGATCGGTGCGTTTTGCCAAAAAAATTATGGCGTCAGCTTTGCCATGATGGAAAAAATTGATGTCAATGGCAGCCAAGCGCACCCTTTGTTTCAATGGCTGAAACAACAAGCGCCAGGGCTCTTAGGCAGCGAAGGCATCAAATGGAATTTCACCAAATTTCTGGTCGGTCGTGACGGACAAGTTATCAAACGTTACGCCTCATTAGATAAACCCGCCTCATTGGCTGCCGACATAGAACAAGCCCTGTCCACCTCCTGAGCGTGCGCGCTATGTCCTTGCTTCGCAACGGCTTGGCTTTGCTTCAAGAGGCAGAGTTAAACACCGCGCAGAACCCCCTTGAGCGTCTGTTTTTGCTGCTGTTTGGCGTGATTATTGCCAACTTGTGCGCGTTTTTGCTGATGGCTGAGCCGTTTGCTTTTCAACACGCGTTGTGGGTTGCGTTGACATCGGTGGGTTTGACCGGCTTGGCGTATAAGTTTTTTCATTGGTCGTTGAAACTGACCACCCACATGCTGTTGATCCAGTCCTATGTATTGGTGATGTATTGCGTGTGGGTATCCGGCGGGCTTTTTTCCTCGGCCATTATTTGGCTGATTATTTTGCCTGTGCCCGCGATGTTCATGCTGGGCTTGCGCGACTCCTTGCTGTGGATAGCTGTGGTCCTGCTGTCGGTCTCGTCCTTTGTGCCATTGACGGAATACGGCTGGTTGCCGGTCAGTTATGTGTACAGCCAAAAACACCTGTTGTGGTCTTTCGGCAATTACGCGTTTACCGCTATCAGCCTGGTTAGTGGTTTGCTGGTTTACAAACGCATCTACACCAACCAGTTGAATGAAATCAATCAGCGCAATGATGAGTTGATGGCCAACCGCAGTGCGCTGTTGCAAGCCGAGTCCTACAAAGACCAGTTTTTAGCCTCCGTTGGACATGAGTTACGCACCCCAATGAATGCGATTCTTGGCTTCAACGATGTGATCCGGACTGAGCTGGTTGATGATGAAAAAAATGTGCGAACCCTGGACTTGATTCGCGAGTCCACCGAGCATCTGTTGACGCTGGTCAACCAGATTTTGGATTTTTCACAAATACAAGCCGGACGCCTGCAACTGCAACTCGCGCCCACCCATTTGGCCAGCACCTTTGCCCAATGTATGCAAACCTACAGCCGCTCGGCCAACGCTGCTGTGCAGTTTCGCGCCAGCTTAAGTCCTGCATTGCCTGAATGGCTGATGACGGATGCGCTGCGACTCAAAGAGGTGTTGTGTCATTTGATTGATAACGCTTTCAAATTCACACCCAGCGGCGAAGTCAGTTTAAAGATCAGCAAGGACCACGATGAGATGTTGTTTGAAGTGACAGACACCGGCGTGGGCATTGCTCCGGAATTGCAAGCCTTCATCTTCAACCGGTTTGAACACGCAGACCAGCAAACACATACCGAGTTTGGCGGCGCTGGTCTGGGCTTGTCTATTTGCAAAGGTTTGATCGATTTGTTCGGCGGTCAGATTGGTATGCGAAGCGAGCCCGGGCAGGGTTCGTGTTTCTGGTTTCGCATTCCGCTGCAAGCCTGCGATGCACCTGTGTCTCACTCGAACACAGTCCACCACGGCGATGTGCTGAAAGAGCATGCACTGACGCTGCTGCTGGTGGATGACAACCCAATGAATTTAAAAGTGGCCAGCCTGATCTGCCAACAACTGTGGCCGCGGGCTCAAGTGCATTGCGTTGACAGCGGCGCGTCCTGTCTGGCTTTTTTGCAATCTCATCCGGTGGATGCGGTGTTGATGGATTTGGTGATGCCGCAAATGAACGGATTGGAGGCTACCCGCGCTATCCGATCCTCTGGCGACTTGCACATGAGCCAAGTCGTGGTGATTGGTTTGACAGCCAGCAGTCATCCGCATGACCATGCCGAATGTTTGACCGCAGGCATGAACGATGTGGTGGTCAAACCATTGAGTCGGGATATGCTCAAAGCGTCTTTAGAGCGACTCGTTCAAGCACAGAAGGTGCAGCATGCCTGATACCTTTTTGTTAAGCACATTGGGGCAAAAGTTCAAGCAGCGCGTCATCGACCGTTGGAATGACTCACAGTCAAGGTTTTATATTTTGTTTTCTGGTTCACTCGGCATAGTGAGTTTCATCACCGCCAGCGCGACGCCAGACCCGATCATCCAGCAAAATACTTATGTCATGGGCATCGTGATATTTTTACTGGTGTCTTTGTTTACTTTGGGTTTGCCATTGAACTGGATGCTCAATCTCTGTATGGCTTATGCGTTTTTTCACATGGTCAATGAGGCCATCATCACCGGTGGCATGTTTTCAAACACCCTCAATTGGATGGCAATGCTGCCTATGATTCCGTTGTTTTTAATCAGTGTGTCCTCGGGGGTGTTTTGGCTGATCGTTTGCTTGTTGTGTTTGTGCGGTCTGACGGTGAGCAGTTGGCAGGGTTGGATATCTCCTTTTTATGTGGCCGCCCCTCAAACACTGCGGATGAACGCTTGGAACAATGTATCACTCGGTATTTTTCTTTTGGCATTGCCCTTGATTTACCAGCGCTTGTATTTGCGCACGCTTCGCACGAGCGAAGAAAAGCAAGCCAATTTGCTGCAATCGCGGGCGCAATTGATGCGGGCTCAAGTGGTCAAAGACAATTTCATCGGCTTGCTCAGCCATGAATTGCGCACACCGATGAACGCCATCATCGGCTTTAGTGATTTGTTGCGACAAGACGTCAAAGGCCAGCCGCGCGCCTTGGAACTGGCTGAACTGGTGAAGCAGTCCAGCGACCATTTACTGACGGTGATCAACGATGTGCTGGATTTTTCACTGCTGCAACGCGGTCAACTGAAAGTGCAGCACGAGCCTTTTGAGCTGATGGCCACAGTTCACGCCGCCTTCAATTTGTTCTTGCAACGGGTCAACAGCATGAACATTGTTTACAGTTTGCAAGCAGACCCGGATTTGCCGGTGTTCGTGTTGTCCGACCGGCATCGCTTGATGCAGGTATTGGTCAATCTGCTTGGCAATGCCATCAAGTTTACCCACCAAGGCGAGGTCACGCTCACGGTGGAGCGACAAGCCGATCAATTAGTGTTTTCTGTGAGCGACACCGGCATCGGCATCCGGTCCGAACGCTTGGACAAAATTTTCGAACGCTTCGAGCAAGCCAGCGATGACACCGCCAGTGTGTATGGCGGTAACGGTTTGGGCTTGTCCATCAGCAGGCATTTGGTGGAATTGCTGGGTGGTCAGATCGCTGTAGACAGCCAGCCCGGCGTGGGCTCGCGCTTTTGGTTCAAGTTGCCGTTGGTCAGTGCCGATGCGGCGCGCAAGCCTGTCGACGGCGACAGCGGTATCACCCGACTTCAATCATTCGCAGTGCGCTTTTTGGTGGTGGATGACAGCGCGGTCAACCGCATGCTGGCGTGTCAGGTGGTGAAGTCTCATTGGCCGCAAGCGACACTGGTGCAAGCCAGTAACGGACAGGAAGCCTTGGACGTATTGCAACAGCAGGCGTTTGACATGGTGCTGATGGACATGTTGATGCCGGTGATGGACGGCATCGAAGCTACCAAGCGTTTGCGCACCGAGTGGCCTGCGCCGCAGCGCGATGTGCCGGTGTTGGCATTGACCGCCAATGTGAACACCGAAGACCACCAACGCTGCATGGAAGTCGGGGTCAATGCCTTGGTGCTCAAGCCGTTTGAACGCCTCAAACTGTGTGCGCTGATCGAAGAGCAGTTGTTGCTGTCGCCTTCATTCATGCACCGCCTGAACCAGACTAAACACTGAAGCCTTCAAAAACCTAAACCGTGTTTTGACCTTTTCTGGGTGCAGTGATTAACGCTTGCTTTAGTGCAACGCCGCGTCCACCATTTCTATCCAGTGACGCACTGGTACTTGCGTGCCGCTTTGCAAATGCGTGATGCAGCCTATGTTGGCACTCAATATCGCCGTGGGTTGAATCTCGCTCAAGTGGCCGAGCTTGCGGTCCCGCAGTTGCGTGGCGATAGCCGGTTGCAACACGCTGTATGTACCAGCCGAGCCGCAACACAAATGCGCTTCGTTGTTGGCGACACGCAGTTTGAAACCGAGAACATTCAACTGCGTTTCAACACCGCCTTTGAGTTGCTGACCGTGTTGCAAGGTGCAAGGCGGGTGAAACGCCATCAGCCCTTGGGCTTGCGCGGCTTGCGGTTGAATCCGTTTTTGTAAATCGGGTAGCAGGTGAGGCAATAATTCGCTCAAGTCTTTTGTCAGTTCGCTGATGCGTTTGGCTTTGTCGGCGTAGGCAGCATCGTTGCGCAGTATGTGGCCGTAGTCTTTCACCGTCACCCCGCAGCCGGAGGCGTTCATGACAATCGCTTCCACGCCTTGGGCGACATGCGGCCACCAAGCGTCGATGTTGTTTTTCATTTGGACAATAGCGCCGTGCTGGTCGTTCAAATGGAACTTGACGCCACCGCAGCAACCGGCCAGCGGTTCCACCACGGTTTGTATACCGCAGGCGTCCAACACGCGTGCCGTCGCGCTGTTGATGTTCGGGCTCATGGCGGGTTGCACGCATCCGGCCAACATCAAGACTTTGCGCGCATGGGTTTGGGTTGGCCATACGCCAGCGCTGCGCGCTTGGGGTACTTTGGCCTTGATGCCGCCGGGCAAGAAGCCGCGCACGGCTTGACCCAGCTTCATGGCGGGCGCAAACAGCGGCGAGTTCAAGCCTTCTTTCAAGGCCCAGCGTACCGCTTGTTCGCTGGCCGGGCGCGGCACTTTCTCGTCCACCAACTTGCGGCCGATATCGACCAAATGGCCGTATTGCACACCGCTTGGACAAGTGGATTCGCAGTTGCGGCAAGTCAGGCAACGGTCTAAATGAAGCTGTGTGTCGCGCGTCGGGGTTTCGCCCTCCAGCACTTGCTTGATCAGGTAAATGCGTCCGCGCGGACCGTCGAGTTCATCGCCTAACAACTGGTAGGTCGGGCAGGTAGCGGTACAAAAACCGCAGTGCACACATTTGCGCAATATGGCTTCGGCTTCCTGGCCGTCAACCGTGTGTTGGTATTCGGGAGAGAGGTTGGTTTGCATCTTTTAAATACCTAAGCGCCCGGTGTTGAACACACCATGCGGATCAAACTGTTTTTGCAGTTCACGTTGTATGCGTTGTTGCACCTGCGGCAATGCAGAGAACACCGTGGCGGCTGGTGCTGCGGTTTGCGCCTGACGAAACACCGTGGCATGACCACCAGCTTGCTGCGCGGCTTGACGCAACTGCGTGGCCGCTGAGGCCGGGGCCCATAACCAGCGCAAGCCGCCATGCCATTCGATGTAAGTGGCATAAGGCAGACTGAGGACAGGCACGGTTTGCGGCAGGCTTAAACGCCATAAACACACCTCGGGGGAAGGTGCGTGGAAAAAAGGCACTGTCTGTTCGCGACCGGCTTGCCAGTCTTTAGCGGCTTGCGCATTCTCCATGCGAGAGGCCGACCCGCCCAAAGCCTGCACATCGGCGATCATGCGCGGGCAAGCGGATTCGACCGCAGCCACTGCGCCGCGCAAGCGCACGAACAACAGGTCTTGCGCAGGTTGAGCTGTGGTGTCATGCAACCACGCGCTGGCGTTCAAGGGCAGCGCCTGG